>JAHEEB010000402.1 GCA_024640925.1 Bacteroidota bacterium
CCGTTCGGCAACCTGGTTGGCTAATGCCGTTGTTTCATCAAAATTATAGCCGTATATTTCAACATCCACGGTGTTGCTTGAACCCATCATTCCGCCATCGCTTGTACTAACACTATATTTTACTATTTCGGGGAATGTAGCCAAATATGTACGCATATTGTCTGCAATTTCAAATACCGACCGTTCTCTTTCCGAAACAGTGGTTAAAGCAATAGTAAAATTAATAATGTTGGTTCCGGATTTAGTGAAAAGGGCAGCGAAGCTTGCATCATCGTATGCACCAGCAGTTGTCGATATAAGCTTCTTTTCAGGTATTTCCCTGTCTACATATTCATCGATTTTGCGGGCAATTTTAACGGTTTCATCAACCCTTGTTCCAGCAGGCAATTCAACGGCCACCGTAATTTGTCCCTGATCGCTTTCTGGAATAAATTCTGCTTTAACAAAAAAAACAGCAAGAATTATTGAACCAACAAATATGCCGATAGAACTAAGAATAACTACTCTCTTATGATTCAAGCACCAGTTCAGGGTTCTGACATAAAAATTATCCATCTTATTCAACAATGGTAGAATAAGTCTGTCGTGACTAAATCTACCCGGAGTCTTCTTTTTCGATTCCAGTTTGAGTAATTTGGAACTAAGCATAGGCGTTATGGTGATAGCGGCTATTGCCGAGGTAATAATTGTAATTGTCACAATCCACCCAAGCTGTTTAAACATGATGCCAGCCAAACCCGATACCATAGTCATGGGGAAGAACACAGCAACAATGGTAAGCGTTGTGGCAATTACAGCCAGCCATACTTCGTTCGTCGCATAGATAGCTGCCTCTCTCGGGGTACTTCCTCTTTCGATATGCTTTGAAATATTTTCGAGTACAACAATAGCATCGTCAACAACCATACCGATTGCGATGGACAAGGCTGATAAGGAAATAATATTTATTGTATTCCCGGAAACTCCAAGGTATATAAAGGCAACTATCAGAGATATTGGAATAGTTAAAATAATAATAAACGTTGCCCTCCATCGCCCCAGGAAGAAAATTACAACCAGTACAACAAAAATAAAGGCAAACAACAAGGTTTCCGATAAGTTATTAATTGAATGCGTAATAAAATCGCTGGTATCGAAAATGGTCATAATTTGAACATCTGACGGCAAAGTCTTTTGGAGATTTTTAAGTTCCTTTTGGACCTCTCTCGCAATTTTCACAGTGTTGGCACCCGATTTTTTCTGAATCATCATTTCTATACCGGGTCGACCATTCATCTTCGCATCGATAGTCATTTTTTTGATAGTGTCCCGAACATTAGCGACATCTTTCAGGCAAACAGTTTTTCCCTGGTAATTACCCAAAACAATATTTTTAATCTGGTCGCTGGATTCAAATTCGCCCTGAACCCTCAATGGATAGTTCATTTCACCCATTTCAACATTACCCGAAGGCATGTTTAGGTTCTCGGCCCTTAAAACACCGCCTATTTGCTCTATTGAAAGGTTGTATGCTTCCATCCGTCGCGGATCGATATCTACCATAATCTGACGCTCCGGAGTACCAATAAGAGTTATTGCTCCTACACCATCGACCCGATTAAGCGGGTTAACAACCTTTTCATCAAGCATATTTTCAAGACCGGCATAGCTTTCATCGGCTGTAATGCCAAAAAACAATATTGGCATCATGTTCGTACTGAACTTGAAAATCAGAGGGTCTTCAGCCTCATCAGGCAAAGCAGACGAAACCATCGATAAGGCATCTCTGATATCGTTGGCCGCAGCATTTAAGTCAGTACCAAATTCAAACTCCAGCGTGACAACAGAAAAATTGTCTCTTGAAGTTGAGTATATCTGCTTTAAATTAGTTACTGTATTTAGCCCGTTTTCCATAGGTTCCGAGACATTTCTTTCCACGTCAGCTGCATTTGCCCCAGAATAAGTTGTAAATACCATAATTGCAGGGTATTCCATTTCGGGGTAAAAGTCAACAGGCAGCTTGATAAAGGAATAGACTCCAAAAACAATCACAGCTACAAACAACATAATGGTTGTAACGGGATTCTTTACTGCACTTCCATAAATACTCATATCTGTATTTTTTTTCTTTAATAATAGAATTTCATAAAATGCCTTTATTTATTGCACCACTTTGATAAATGATCCATCTAAAAGCTTTTCCTGACCAGCAATAATAATCTTATCACCTACTTTTATTTCTTTGGAAATAATTTCAAGTTTATCATCATACCTGTCACCAATTTCAACAAAAACTTTCCGGGCTAAATGACCATCATTAGCGAGGAATATATATCGATCGTTGGTACCCTCCTGTTTTATCACCGCTGTAGCCGGAACAATTATTGCTTCAGATTCGCCTAAATCAAGGGAAACCCTTGCAAACATTCCTGGACGCAAAACTTCATTGTTATTACTTATTTCCAGTTCAACAGGAAATGTTCTGGTATCAGAACTAATGGTTGGATACACCCTGAAAATTCTACCATTAAACTTTTTATCAGGAAAGATATCCACTCCAACTCCTGCCTTCATTCCGGTTTTAATTAATGGGAAATACTTTTCCGAAATATTTACTTTAGCTTTAAGCGGGTTTATTTGCATTAAGGTTACTATTGCAGCTTTTCCTGCAGCAGTATTGGGTGCTCCTGAATATAGTTCACCGCTTTCGAAATATTTCCCTGTAACAATACCATTAATTGGTGAAACAAGGGTAGTATTGCGATTGAGAAAGTCTACATTCGATTTTAGCACTTCGTATTGTGTTTTAGCTCCATCGTATTGCTGTTGTGAAATACTATTTGTTTTACGAAGAGTATCCATTCGTTCGAAATTAATGCGGGCATTTTGCAGTTGTTCGTTTGCCTGAATAAGCTGAGTTCTCTCCATTCTGGCAATAACTTCTCCTTTTCTAACATGACTGCCAACTTCAACATTAATTTCTTCTATTCTCCCAGGTGCAGCCGGGGCATAGTTAATTTCTTCGTATGCCAATAAATTAGCTGTGTATTCCATGTTCCGGGGAACTGTTATTTTTTCCAACTGAGTAGTTTTGACCAGGTATACCGTAGTATCTTTCTCAGATACGACAGTCTCATTAGTGGTTGTAGTTTTATTTTTGCTGCACGAAGCAATAAAAATGGTAACCAGTATTAAAATAAAAGAAAGCCTTTTCATTGTTTTTATATTTTTTAGTTTATTATAATCTGTTATAAAGTTTCTCCAGTGAAGTTTGTGCCTGCAGCAATGTTAATACTGAAGTAAGATAATTATTCTGAGCATTCAGATAATTACTGTTTGACTGGGTCAAATCGAGACTGGATGCCATCCCTTGCTTGAATTTGTTCTGGATATTTTGGTATACACGACCAGCTATATCTACGTTTTCTTTTTGTGTATTATAGTTTTCCAATGCATTCTGGTAATTGAACAACAACTGGCTTTTCTGAGTCTCCAGCTGATCTTTTACCATTTCCTGGTTTCGCTGGGCGATATTAAGATCAATCTTAGCCTGTGAAACTCTGGATTTTCTCATACCACTTGAAAAAATAGGTACCGATACACTAACTCCGGCTAAATGGTTTGGAGTCATATCAAATCCGGTTGTAATAAACTTTTCAGTATAACTGTAAAAACCTGCCACTGTTGGCGCATATGCCCAACTTTGTATGTCAACCTGCTTTTGAGTCAATAAAACCTGCGATTCGATTAATTGATAATTAATATTATTTGTGATATCAAACTCTGGTACCAGAGCCGATTCCGGATTAATATACCCGATTATTTGCTCCAGACTATCAGCGAGAGTAATTTCTACATCCGGGGCAACTCCTAACTGAAATTTTAACATATTATATGTTAATTGATTCATCCTTTCAAGTGATTTTTGTGTGTTTTTCAACTGACTAACGGTAATCCGCAGCTGATCTACATCGGTTAATTCGGCAACCCCGGCATTATATAAATTTGTTGTGTGCTGAAGAATAGCATCCAGATTCTTAATATTTTCATTGACTATATTTAAAGTCTTCTCACTCGTAAGTATCAGGCAATATGAATTAGTAACATTCTCTTTCACATCGAGTTCAGTGCTAACTAAACTCTGATCTGCCAATTTGCGTGCAATTTTAGCCGTTTGAACCCCTGCTATATATTGACCGCTAAAAATAAGTTGTGTAAGTTGTACTTTACCACTTAGCTGATCATTCATAATAATTGGTTCTGAGCTAAACATTTGTCCTATTGCACTTAATACTTCAGCGTCGCCAGCATCCAATAGAGTATAATCAATTACTGGTTGACTGCCCGATGTAAAATCCAGCGCCATTTCATAATTAAAATAGGTCATGTAGTCCAGGCTTCCCTCAACTTGGGGAAGACCTTGAGCTACTGTCTCTTTTATCTTTTCTTGAGAAGCAGTAACTTTATCCCTTGCATTTAATAGTGTTTTGTTATGCTGAAGAGCATACTCCCTGGCCTGAGCCAATGTCAGCGTATAGGATTGCTCCTGTGCAAACACATAGCTACTTACCAGCACAAGAACCATTAATAAAGAATTTCTAATCACTTTCATCGCGTTTTTATAATTTATCGTTGGGTTTATTTACTTTAGACTGAATAAAACTAAAATTTGTTTATATATTTTTTTAAATATTCTTTTTTTAATTCTTCGAACTTTTCAAGAAAGAAGTTTATCATAAGTAACATATTTCGGACAAATTGAGCATTTTTAGAGTTTTTATCAGCTTTTAATTCCAGTATAGTTTGCAAATATTGATCAGTCTCTTTTAGCTTTGTTTTGTATTCATCGATAAGAGCAAATTCATCGGGTTTCTTTACCTGAAAATATCTTTTTCTATCGCCCGGAAGAGTCATATATTCGATAATGTTCCTGACTTCAAGCATCCGTAAAGCATTACTGGCTGAGCTTTTACTAATCTGCAACTCTTCAACTATTTCGTCGAAAGTGAACAGTTCTTTATCCATTACCATAAGCAAACCAAGAATACGACCGGCTATGGGCTGAAAGCCTTCCTTGTCATATATTCTGCCCAGGGTTTCAACCAGTTCTTTTTGTTTCCTTATT
>JAHEEB010000403.1 GCA_024640925.1 Bacteroidota bacterium
TGATGTGTTAGTTATGGGTTTAAAGTTGTAACATAACACGTTCATTTTCTTCTACTATGCGCTATTTTGTGATAGCATATATAAGTTAGCAATAACTCACATATTTGTTATATAAAAATTTAGCTTTTAAGTATTTAAAGTTTTTGTAATTGCCTGTTACTATTATTTATTTGAAACATTTTTGAGTGTATTGAGGTATTGTCAACTAACGATTTTATTTTATAAATAAATATTCGTTTGTCAAAAATGTCTTGACTCATAAATGAAAGTTATTGTAAATTATTTCTTAATAATTAACCCCGGGAAATGCCGAAAACCCTTTAAAAGAGTAGGCCCAACTAAATCAGTCAATTATGAAAAAGAGCATTTTTTTAATCGCTTTAAGTTTAATTATTTGTCCTGTTTTTGGACAATATGTAACAGATTTTCAGGCTGTTTATCCTTTTAATAAAGGTGCAAACTCAACTAAAAATTACACTTTCACCAAGGATAACAGTTTAATTTCTCCTACATTACCTGGCTATATGTTAATGGCCAATTCCTCAATAAATTCTTCTATTGCTCTGGCTGCATTAAAGCTGAATGCCGATTTTTCAATTTCTTCAACGTTAAGCTTTGTGCCTGTTACTACAACAACTTGGGTTTCTATTGTTCCATTAGATTTAATCAGCAATTCGGATGGCAGTTATGTTGTATGTGGAACGGTTTCATACAGTTTAGTAAGGTATGCTTTTATAGCAGCATTTGATGCAAAGGCTAATCCGCTTTGGTACAAGGAATATCCGGAAATTACAAGGCTTAATGCCATAATCAATGTTGCAAATTCAGCCACGGATAAAATCAGTTATATGGCTTGCGGTACATATGGGAGTTCTTATCCGGTAGGGATTATTTTAGCTGTTGACTCTAAAGGTATCCCTGTTTGGTATAATTGCACGGTTCCGAATGGAAAATCGGATAAGTTTGAATATAACGATCTTATATCGATTAATAATCAGGATGTTGCATTGTTGAAATATGCAGTAGTTGGAAATGCAATTACTGATCCTTATACCGATAAGAACGTATTGGTAACATGTATCGATATCAATGGAAATGTATATTACAGTTACTTATATGGACTTATAAATACGAGCAGCACTATCTATGATGAGGAAGGTTATGGTCTTACTCTTTCTGATAAAAATGAAATCGTTATTTCCGGACGTACAAAATGTTATTTTGTGCAATTGCCAGCCATTAAATATGACGATGCATTGTTGTTTGCCATTACTAAGGAAGGGAAAATCGACTGGTGTTACCGGTATGATATTCCCAAGAATAGTGCGCAAGGTGAGTATGCACAAAAGGTACTCGATTACAAAGAAAATTTGTATGTTTCAGGTTATTATATCAGTTATAACTTTCTGAACAGTGGTTCATATGATGGATTTGCATTTGAAACTGATCTTACCGGAATTCCTACTGGTGTAAGGGTCTATGGTAATAGTGGGGCAGATTTATTTTATGCCCAGGAAATAAACCATGCATACAATGGGCTAATTTCCGTAGGATTTTCTAGCAGTTTCTTTTCAAGCTCAACGGCAGGTTTTTATGCCCCCTATATTGTTGAGTCTTACAGAACAATTGAAGAACCATGTTATAGTTTGAGCTTTAAGTTGCCCTATGAAAAAGCAGAACTGGAAATGAGTAAAATAGGGAATAACCTTACTACTACCAAATACCTGGAAGTGAAACTTAAAGTAGTTGAAAACCCTGTTTATGAACTAGTTGTTTGTCCTAAAAAATCAATTGTATCTGAAGAATTAATCGAAGCTAAAGCAGTGGATGAAACAGCACTTTCGATGGTTAACAAAGTATCCGATAAGTTGATAACACTTTATCCGAACCCTGTTCAATCTATTCTCACCATTGAGGGTGCAGAGTCAGGCAGCTCATATAAGATATTTTCCATAACGGGTAATATATTAACAGAAGGAACTCTGAATAATAAAGATGTTGATGTTGCTAATTTGTCCGGTGGTGTCTATTACATTAGTATAATCAATAATCACTTTCCGGTTACCATCAAGTTTATAAAAGAATAAAAAGATTTAACCAAAATGCCCAAAAGCACAGGTTTATAGATTAATTTCTTTACCTGTGCTTATGTTTCAATTCACCTGTTCAGGAAAAGACTTAAAAATTATAATCATTCTTATAATCGGCAACAAAAGCATTGATAGATTCCACCATATTTTCAATATCTTTTTTTGTCCATTGTAAAACATATGCTCTCAGTTTCCAGTAGTCGCTCTCAGTTTTGCAAATTGGGAAAAATGATATAATGGGATAATTTTGCGAATAGGGGCTGGAATAATACTCAGGACTGGAGTTACCACTATAATTATAGCTTAAACTAATCTGAAATATTTCAATTCTTAGTTTGTTCCCATTAACAGTGAACCTGTTAATGGATGTATAATTAACTGAATTCGGACCATTTTTTGGTCTGTATTTTAAAGGAGATACATACACATTATTTTTAAAAACAATTTTACCCATCGATGAATCCTGGTAATCAATATAATCGTCTAAATTGCTGTATTTCAATGAAAGCCATTCCATAATACGGTTATAAATGATCTTTTTATTCAAACTATCAAATTGGGTAACATAACCAAAGAAAATATCAGTAGAATCATGGTTAAATGGCATTATCGGATATCCGACCTCGGTTTTCATATCCAGCCATACCTTTGAATAATTCTGATACTTATACAAATCTATCTCTCCCATATCGTATTTTTTTGCAATGAGGTTTTTTTCAATGGCTTCGTTTTGTGCAATGCAATTAAAGGAAAAAAACATAAGCACGATAAGTTGAATAAAACTTTTTTTCATATCTGGGATTTTTATAGGTTGAATAAAAGCACAACAATAATCATGCCTCAATCTGTTTAATGGTAATAAGCACGATTCAAGTCAAATTTTAAAAGATGCTTGTATAAAACTCAGGATAATATTCTTAACGTTACCTTTTTCATTTTTCATTGCTTTTGTATAAAAAAAAGTAAAAGTTGCTGTTTGTAAAATAAAAGATTATATATTTGCACTCATAAATAACAAGAAATGAATTTTACATATACAAATAGCTTTTACTTCTTTTATTTCTTCTTTAGCAAAAGATGAAGGGGCTTATTTGTATATATTTAAAAATATTAATCGAAGGGCCCCTCAAAAAGGGGCCTTTTTCATTTTATATAGTATGATGCAAAACAATTCAAGAATCCTTAAAACCAAACGGATTGCTATCCAGGGAGGGTATGGTGCATTTCATGAAATAGCTGCCATTCAGTATTTTGGTGATGAAAACATTGAGATTGTACCCCGGAATACCTTTAAAGATTTATTTAAAGCTCTCAAGGAAGGAGTGGTTGATTACGGAATTACGGCCATTGAAAACTCGCTTGCAGGAAGTATTCTTCCAAACTATACCCTTCTTCTCGAATCGAAAATGAAAATAATCGGAGAAATATATCTTCGGATTAAACAGAACCTGGTTGCTTTGCCTGGTCAAACAATAGAAGATATAAAAGAAGTCTATTCTCACCCTATGGCCATTCTTCAGTGCCAGATTTTTTTCGACGATTATCCCCAAATTAAATTAATTGATAGCATTGATACTGCATTAAGCGCTAAGCAGATTGCAGATGAAAAGAGTCTTGGGATAGGTGCTATTGCAAGTGATTTAGCCGCAAAAAAATATGGTTTGGAAATAATTGCCCCTGAAATTGAAACGCACAAATTGAATTATACCAGGTTTTTGATTTTGCACGATAGAAACGGTTCTTCATTCTATGACAGGGATATAAATAAAGCTTCTTTAAGTTTTTCTCTTGCTGACCAGATTGGTAGTCTTTCAAAAATATTATCCATTTTCAGTTTCCATGAAATAAACCTCACAAAGATACAGTCGATGCCAATTATAGGAAAAGAATGGGAATACCAGTTCTATGTCGATTTGGAAATTACCGATTATGATCGATATCAACATTCATTGTCGGCCATAGCTCCATTTACCTCCGATTTTCACATTCTGGGTGAGTATTATAAGGGAGAAAAACTTCTTGATTAAAGATATAATAAACAAATAAACCTATGAGTATTAAACTAGATTTAGAGAAATTTGTTTTTCAGGGAATAGATGAAAAGAGACCATTAATAATGGCTGGTCCTTGCAGCGCTGAGACTGAAGAACAAGTTATGGATACAGCAAAACAGCTTAAAGAAATAGGGATAAATATTTTTAGAGCTGGTATCTGGAAGCCACGCACCAGGCCAAATACATTTGAGGGTGTTGGAAAAGAAGGTTTACCCTGGCTTAAAAGAGTCCATAACGAGCTTGGAATGCTTACAGCAACTGAAGTAGCTAATTCGAGCCATGTTTTTGAAGCACTTAAGTATGGTGTTGATATGCTTTGGATAGGAGCACGGACTACAGCAAACCCTTTTGCTGTGCAGGAAGTCGCTGATGCCCTTGAAGGTGTCGATATTCCCGTGATGATTAAAAATCCGGTTAATCCGGATGTTGAACTTTGGATAGGTGCTTTTGAACGAATAAACCAGGCTGGTATTAAAAAATTAGCTGCAATACATAGAGGGTTTTCAGTCTATGGACGTTCATTTTATCGAAACGATCCGCAATGGCAAATCCCCATTGAATTAAAAAGGCGTATTCCCAGTTTGCCTATTATAACAGATCCAAGCCATATTTGTGGAAATCGTGAATTGTTGTTAGAGATTTCGCAGGAAGCAATGGACCTGAACTTCGATGGACTTATTATCGAAAGCCATAACAATCCTGATAAAGCAATAAGCGATGCCGGGCAACAGGTTACTCCATCGGCGCTTAAAGAACTGTTGAATAAACTTGTATTACGTAACCCAAATATCGAAAACTCAATTATTATGCACACACTTGAAGATTTACGTCGTGAAATTGACTTATATGACGATAAATTATTGGATATCCTTGCCTCTCGCATGAACACTGCAGAGAAAATCGGAAAATATAAAAAAGAAAATAACCTTACTATTCTGCAATCTGGCAGATGGGATGAA
>JAHEEB010000404.1 GCA_024640925.1 Bacteroidota bacterium
AATTCGTCGATTTTTCAACTGGTTATAGTGTTTTAGCCGGAGGTATTGTGCTGGCCATTATGATAATTCCTATTATAGTAAGTATTCTGTCCGAGGTTTATGGTTCTATCCCGAAGGATATAAGAGAAGCCTCCTGGTCACTTGGTGCAACAAAATGGGAAACTATAAAAAAAGTAGTTCTCAGAAAATCGTTACCTGGTATAATAGCAGCTGTTGTATTGGCAATTTCAAGAGCCTTCGGAGAGACTATTGCTGTGCTTATGGTATGCGGCAATTTTACTGGTATACCAAATACAATATTCGATTCGTGTTACCCTTTGCCTGCAATTATTGCGAACAATTATGGCGAAATGATGTCGCTGCCCTCATATGAGTCTGCACTTATGTTTTCGGCTTTGTTATTATTTGTAATTATTGTGATATTTAATGCCAGTTCCCGACTTATTTTAAACCATATCAATCGCCGATATCAATTATGAGAAAACTGGAAGAAAAAATTTTCAAGGGATTAATGATTGGCTCTTCCATCATTATCATTGCCACGCTGTTTTATATTTTATATGTTATTATTCGAAAAGGCTTGCCTTCTTTAACCTGGGATATGATTTCAAAAATACCTTCCGGAGGATTTTATCTTGGAAAAGAGGGCGGAATTCTGAATGCCATTGTTGGCTCGCTGTTTCTGATACTTGGCTCAGTAATAATCAGCATAGTAATTAGTTTGCCGGTTGTTTTATATATCAATTTTATTCTTCGTAAAAATTCCAGGTTTTCGAATATAGTCCGGTTTTCCTTTGATATACTTTTTGGAATACCTTCTATTGTTTATGGGGCTTTTGGTTTTATGCTTATGATATATTTTGGTTTACAGGCCTCACTTTTAGGTGGTATTCTGGCAGTTTCACTTTTAATTATACCCATAATGGTCCGCTCCATTGATGAGGTAGCGGCTTTTGTTCCCCGTGAATTGATTGAAGCACCGCAAGCGCTTGGTGCAACCCGTTTTGAAACCCTGAAAGTTATTGTCAGACAACTTACGCCCGGTATAACAACAGCTACATTGTTGGCTATTGGTCGTGGAATAGGCGATACAGCCACAGTTCTTTTTACTGCGGGATATACCGACAGCATACCCACTTCACCAGGACAACCAGCAGCAACTCTGCCCCTGGCAATTTTTTTCCAGTTGAGCAGCCCTATCGAAGAAGTTCAGAACCGGGCTTATGCTGCGGCCCTTATTCTAACAATCATCATTTTAATTCTGAGCTTTTCAGCACGATATTTTAAAAGAAAACTATCAAAATCTAAATTGTAATTGTATGTTTAACCTGGCAACAGATAGAATTTCAACTATGGAAAAGGTGGAAAATAACCTGAAATCGCCTCATCTGAATGTAAAAGATTTAAACGTATACATACAGGGAAAACATATCCTGAAAAATATAAATCTCTCGATACCCGATAAAAGTATTACTTGCATTATAGGCCCTTCAGGCTGTGGTAAAACCACTTTGCTACGATCGTTTAACAGGTTGCACGACGATTCATCGGATGTGCGTCTTACAGGAAATGTTTTTATCGATGAAGAAGACATATATGGCAGGGGTGTTGAAGTAACCCATATTCGAAAAAAGATGGGATTACTTGCTCAAAAGCCAACCGTTTTACCCATGTCTATTTACGATAATGTTGCTTATGGTCCCAGGTTATATGGAATAAAAAAACGCCGGAAATTGTATGAGATTGTAAAACATCAGCTATCCTCAGTCGGTTTATGGGAAGAAGTAAAAGACAGATTAAAAACACCTGCTGTAAGTTTATCTATGGGTCAGCAACAGCGGTTATGTTTAGCCAGAGGGTTGGCTGTAGAACCCGAAATAATTCTTGGCGACGAGGCTACATCAGCGCTTGATCCTATCTCAACTTTGAAGATTGAAGAACTTTTTCTGAATTTGAAGGAAAAATACAGCATTGTTATGGTAACTCATATACTAAGGCAAGCGAAGAGGATTGCCGATTATGTTGCCTTTATGTACCTGGGCGAATTAATTGAGTTCGGCCCTGCGTCAGAAATCTTTACGAATCCAAAAAAGAAACTCACCCAAGATTATATTTCGGGGAGTTTTAGTTGATTGGATTTTGTTTTAACCACTGTATACTATGTATAGCTTTTATTTTTAACTTATCAAAAAATCAACTATATTCATATGAATCCTGTGAGGGACGGAATAGTTGTCCAACCGGAAGATTATTTATACAGTAGTGCCCGGAATTATGCCAAAATGGAAAATGTACTTGAAGTTGAGATTATATAATACAAGTTAAAAACTTTTCTATTTCGATAAAAAGGCAAGTTGCAAACTTGCATTTGCGGGGGGTACAGAGAAAAAATTTCAATTAAGAACAGGTGAACATAATATTTCAAAATGAGAAAAAATAGATTTAAATATATAATTCTAATTGGATTGTTTATTTCTTGTAGTAGTGTCAAAGATGACGCTATTTTAAATAAACTTAAAGATTTGAGCAATCAATTAAATTTAAAGAATTGTTCTTACGAAGTGACTGTTTCTTATGATACAGAAAAACCCTCGGAGAAAGAATTTGTGGTTTATTACGACTTATTAGACACAATTAAAAATGATAAATGGGTTGATTTAAAAAACATGAGAGGAAGAATTATGTTTGAAACATACTGTGTTATAGATAGTTTGGGACAGAATGAAAAATACTCAATTTATAGGGTGAAAAGCAGGGTAAATAATATTGAAAGTGAAAAAGCCTATAGTAAAGATGAGTTAGAATTAGCAATTCAAATTAATACTAAAATTGATAGTTTCTTTTATTCTGTTCAGAAGGATGATACAATAGGATTTTATGATTTCTTTGATCATAATTTTATTTCAGATTCCTCTATACATATCATATTAAATTTGTTTGAGTATGTATCTCAATGTGGCGAAATTAGAAGTAATAAACTAATTGGTTTTGACATTGGAACTGAAAATCGAACACAAAGAAAGGTTATTTTAATTGATAGATACGTAATCAGGGGTAATTCAGATGAGTGTTATTCTTTCATAATAGAAAAAGAAAACAAAAAAATTATTTATCTAAATATGGAAAGTACGATGGGTTGTTTATAGACTTTGTCTTCGCAGTAGCAGGTAATGGATTTTTATCGAATGTAGCTTTTATTTTTAACCTATCAAAAAATCAACTATATTCATATGAATCCTGTGAGGACCGGAATAGTTGTCCAACCGGAAGAATATTTATACAGTAGTGCCAGGAATTATGACAACATGGAAAATGTACTTGAAATTGAGATTATATAATACAAGTTAAAAACTTTTCTATTTCGATAAAAAGGCAAGTTGCAAAATTGCATTTGCGGGGTGTCAACTTAGTCCAACTTATCCACTTAAAGGAGAAAAATAGAAAAATATCATTCAATAAGAGATAACTAAAAATGAAGCTTAATCGTTAAATTTGAAGGAGATAAAACAACGGAAGTTATGAAAGCTGTTGAGAAAAGAGACTTTATACATAGCCATCTGCATGATGCAGATGAAAGTGTAATTAATGAGTTTTATGAAATACTAAAAAAAGAAGAAGCATTAAGAGAAAAACTTACAAAGCGGGCTGAAAACTCAGAAAAAGATATACTCTCAGGCAAAGTATTTACCAGGTCTGATATTGAGCAAAGAACAAACAATATTGGCCAGTGAAATTGGTTTATACTGAACAGGCCTTGCAGAGCCTGGAAGAAGCTTTAGAATTTATAGCCCCGAAAGTATCATATGAAAAGTTAATCGAAATCAGGGATCAAATCCTGGACACAGCAGACACCTTACTTTCTCAACCTTTGAAAGGTCAGTCAGAAACCTATTTAGAGCATTTGCAATTAGGCCACAAACGCCTGGTTGAAGGACACTATAAGATAATTTACAGGGTTATAGGCGAATATATTTACATCACAGATATTTTTGACTCCAGACAAGACCAACAAAATGAAAGGGTAATCACCCCACCCGCAGTTCGCGGTTTAGCTTCGCTGAGCTCTCCCAATATACATCGATGTACATCAGGATCGGTTGCAACCCCAGGCAATAAATAATAAAAAAGTCTATGACTTACAAAAAATCAACTATATTCATATGAATCCTGTGAGGGCCGGAATAGTTGTCCAACCGGAAGATTATTTATACAGTGCCAAGAATTATGGCAACATGGAAAATGTACTTGAAATTGAGATTATATAATACAAGTTAAAAACTTACATTTGCGGGGGGGACCAACGGGAGCTCAGCGAAGCTAATTTTCTAAACTTTTTTATTGTCTGAACCAGGATTTACCCCACTGAGCGTAGAATGAGAAAATAGAAAAATATCATTCATTAAGAGATAACTTAAAATGAAGTTTAATCGTTAAATTTGTAGGAGATAAAAACATGCAAATCATGAATTAAGGACAGACCTTCACAATATGATAGATAAGATAACGGACAGTAATATTTTAAATGCTGTAAAAATGCTATTATCAGGAAAAACGGCCAAGCAAGTTGATTGGTGGGATACAATAAGCGACGAAGAGCGGGCAGAAATAGGACAAGGCCTGGCTGAAGCAGACAGTGGAGAAGTTATCCCACATGAAGAAGTAATGGCAAAATATAAAAAATGGTTGTAAAACTTGTCTGGTCAAAAGGAGTAAAACCAAATTTCTTTAACATGGATAACACTCACCCGGAGCAAGTATTTCGGGGTAATACTTTTTTAAGGCCGAACGGCACTGATAGCATAAATCACACTCATCGTAAAATTCATCGGGTACTTCAATTCCATTTTCTTTTGCTAAAGCGTACAAACCTTTGGGGCCGCTACGAGCCAGCCTATCTAAAATAATATTTTCTTCGCTGGTGTATGTTTCGATTATTTCGTTGAATGATTTTTTAAAAACATTTCCTATTACCAATCCGTAACAAATCATAACATTCCCGTAAGGATCTATCCAGACCATTGCAGGGTTAAAAGGAGAACGCTCACCGAGGCAGGTATTTAATGCAGTGCATTTTTTGTCAGGGATGTTTTTCTTTTTGGG
>JAHEEB010000405.1 GCA_024640925.1 Bacteroidota bacterium
TCGATATATCCTGTGTTCACTGTGTCCGGGAATGCAAACCAAGTAAGCAAATTAGTAGTACCTGCGCCATAGATGGTATCTACTTTTACTACCAGGTTTTTCTGCAAGGACTCGTAATCGTAATCGTTGGCCATTAAGTTCTTTAAAGATAATCGCGATGCCACATATTCTGTATCGCGGAAGGCAAAGGGGGCATTGTTGCTTACCCCCCGCAAGGCTGGGTATGTACTATCAACACGGATGGCCCAGGTATTGGTAAAATCAAAGTCGGTGAAGTTGGCCGAATCTTTCATCTGGGCTGTGGTTAAACTGGTAACATTTGTTAATACCGGACTATTCCCTTCATTTGTGCCAATAGCTATTGCCTGTCCGGTGGTTTGAGAATTCCAATAAACGTTGTTTACATTTACATTGGGGACGAAGTTGTACCCAATTACTCCACCTCCGTTACTGGTGCAGTTTATAGTAGCTATACTGTAACAGTTATTTATAGATATATTGGCGGCTTCAGCGTTTCCGTAGGTGGCGACCTTACCAATAATTCCACCTCCGTTACTGGTGCAGTTTATATTAGCCGTGCTATAACAGCTATTTATAGATATATTGGCAGTGTCTGATGAGGCGTATGCGAAGACATTACCAATAATCCCCCCTGTGCAATATGTACAGTTTATGGTACCTGTACTGTAACACTTATTAATGGAAATATTGTTACCGGCGTACCCAATAATCCCCCCTCCGTTATTTGTGCAATTTATAGTAGCCGTACTGTAACAGTTATTTATAGATTTATTGGCGGTGTAGGTGGTGAAGGAGTAATGGTCGGAGTATGCATAACCAAGTATTCCTCCCGCGTTATCGGTACAATTTATGGTACCTGTGCTGTAACAGTTGCCTATTAATAGATTTACAGTTTTGGTAGCTAATGCATACCCAATTAGCCCGGCATATTTGTTCCCTACTATGTAACACCCTATAAGCCCCAAGCTGTCGATAGTGTCGTTTTTAACATACCCAAATAAGCCCACATAATCAGTAGTAGGCTTGTAGATATACAAATTTTTTATCACATGGTTTTGCCCATGGTAGTTTCCTGTAAAGGCTATACTTGAATTGCCAATGGGCGAAAACCCTTGGCCGTTGTCACAGTTTTTGGTATCGCCGGCATCGATATCGGCGGTTTGAATAAAGCTTTTGCCCCAGACACTATCTGTTTGAGATAACCAGTAGAGGTTTTCGAGGGTAGCAATCCGATATGGGTTGCTATTGGAGCCATTGCCAATTGCTGGCGCTGTGCTGGTCTGAGACCATGCATTGGTTGTTGCTGCCAACATGAAAAGTAATAAGGGTAAATTTCTTAGGTACATAATGTGATTAATTTATAATATAGAAATGAAGGTTTTTTTGAATTACCCGTTTTATACGAAACATATATGATTAAGTTATGGAAAAACAGGAAAATAAAGGGATTGTATAAAATTAAAATGCCAGGTTGTGCATCATAACACAAACATAAAAAAATTGAGATTACCACATAGGCACTTTCTTTTCTATTCAACTCAACCATTCAACCAACAAATTTAAACCCGCGTTTTTTCATATCCTTGCTTATCTTGTCAGAAAGCAATGTGCTTGCCGGTATGTCTTTTAATGTTTTATGCTTGTTAATTACAGGTTTTCCCCCGACAAATCCCCACATGTAATTACTAAAAGAGCCAAACTCGTTCTGTACCTTCAAAAATGCAATAGCATTAGCTACGGTTGCCCCTATTTTTAGCTGGTTGCGAATAATACCCGCTTTGCCCATCAATTCTGTAATCTTATCTTCGTTATATCCGGCAATTTTCCGATAATCAAAATTATCAAATGCAAGCCTGAAGTTATCGCGCTTTTTAAGTATAGTTATCCAGCTCAGTCCGGCCTGGAAGGTCTCAAGTATCAGAAATTCAAATATTTTATGATCGTCATAGAGGGGGCCTCATTCTTTATCATGATATTCGGAATATAGAGAGTCGATATTGGCCCATTCGCAGCGATCCATACGAATTTAAAGTATTAATTTAGTAACAAAATAAAGTATTTGTCTTATTATTTTTTAACCGCTGGTTATGCCTTTGCATAATTCCATAACAAAAAATACAAAACAGTAATAATTTGCTGATTAGTCTAATTCTACATTTTATAATGTATTGGAATCAGGTTTAATCTATTTTTGTTTCTCTATTGATAAATCAAGACTAAATATTTCCTTTTTATGCGCTATATTTGGATGTAATAAAAAATATTAAACCATGACAATAATTAGTAACCACAATTCAGATTCTGAAAAAGACGATAAAAAACAATCTATTCACAAACTAATTGATTTAAGATTCCTTGAGCAACGTAAAATTTTCCTTTGGGGAGAGGTAGATGACGAATCTGCCGAAGACATTGTAAGTAAACTTCTCTATCTTGAGTCTGTTAAAGCAGGAGAAAAAATCACCTTCTTTATCAATAGTCCCGGTGGTGTTGTTACTTCTGGTTTCTCCATATTAGATACAATGAACCTCATCTCATCGCCCGTATCGACTGTTTGCATGGGATTAGCTGCTTCAATGGGATCTATTTTATTATCGGCAGGCGAAAAAGGAGAACGATATATTTTTCCTCTTGGTGAAGTTATGATTCATCAGCCAAGTATTGGTCAATTACAAGGTACAGCCAGCGATTTGGAAATATACACCAAACAAATCGTTAAAACAAAACGACTTTCGGCAGACATTCTGGCCCGTAATTGCAATCAATCCATAGAACAAATCTTAAGTGATTTCGAACGAGATTACTGGATGGATGCGAACGAATCAGTAAAATATGGTATTGTAGATAAGATATACGAAATGAAATAATTCATTTTTGTTTTGCAATCTTCAGATTCTAAAATCGGGTGAGGCCTATCCTATCCATTTTATAATTCATTTTAATGAACTCAGATTGAATAGTTCGATAATTACAACTTTCAATGAAAAAAATTATAATTCCTCCTGTTTTCCTGCTGATAAGTTTTATTCTTATTGTTCTCTTTTATTTTATTTTTCCGCAGTTCAATGTTATTCCCTTTCCATACAACCTGGCAGGAATATTCATTTCGTTTATTGGATTCGGATTCACAGGACTAACCTGGAAACTGTTCAGAACCTATCGCACCACACTCTACTTTGAAAAATCATCCAGCATGATCACAGAAGGAATATTTGGTAAAACCCGAAATCCAATGTATATAGGGATGTTCCTGGCAATCCTGGGAATATCGGTATGTTTCATGAATATTCTGGGAATGGTTATACCTTTTGTTTTTATCATTTTAATACGAATCCTTTTTATCCCTGTTGAAGAGAAGATGATGCTTGAAACGTTCGGGCAGGAATACATCAATTACAAAAACAGGGTAAGACGTTGGATTTAGAATATCTAAAGTCTCAAAAACAATGCAATATCAGAAAATCCGTAAACCAATTGTAATTTCAACAGCAATACTGGTTCACCTTTTGTTGGTTTTTCATTTGTTGTTTTCTCCTGTAATTATTGTAATGGCCTCCCACAAGGGCTATATTAATGCGAGTTTTATTGCTTTTGCAATTATGATTTTGCTATCGTTGTTCTTTGGTAGAGCTTATTGTTCCTGGTTTTGTCCGGGTTGTGGCGTACAGGAATTTATGAGCTTTATTGTAAAAAGAAAAGCAAAGAATACGAAAGCTCGTATTATAAAGTATTTCATTTTCACTTTATGGATAGGTACAATTATTTCCGGATACGTTATCAACGGATTTCAGGGCATTGATATTTCAATGGGTATGAACGATATTACGTTGCAGAAGAAGATTATAATGACTGTTGGTATAATTCTGATTATTGTACCCCTGACAACAATTTTCGGCTTGTTTGCATCGTGCAAATACGTTTGCTGGCAAGCACCTTTTATGATAATCGGGACAAAAATCAGGGATTTTTTCAAATTACCAGGCTTGCGACTAAAAGCTAAAACAGAAAATTGTAAAAGCTGCAAGCTATGTACAAAAAAATGCCCGATGGATATCGATGTAATGGCCCAGGTTAAAATTGGAAAGATGGGACATGTGGAATGTTTGCTATGCGGAAATTGCATCGATGCCTGCAAACACGAAGCAATAAGCTTTACAACCAAATGCGAGAATAATAAATAGACTTCCAGATGTTATTCTTCCAACGCTGTTTTTTTTACCTGGAAATAGCAAGTCCCCGTTACTTCAGCAATTCGTTGACCGTTTTCGTCGGTGATGCTGATATTGTAGACACCTATTCGTTTGCTACGAGAGATTTCTTTTGCCAATGCCGTTACTTTACCACTACTGCATTTTTTAAGATAAGAAATAAATACATTAAGCGAAACAGGTAAATCGTTCTGACTGTATGCGGCAACTGAAAAAGCAAAATCGGCCAGGGTAAACAATGCTCCTCCCATAACAATGCCTATTCCATTGTGGTGTTTTTCGGTTATAATCATTGAACATGTAGCCTGTCCCGGTTTAAAATCCTCAATTTTTATTCCACAACTTTTGGCAAATTTATCCTTTTCAAACAGTTCGGGTATTTTTTCCATTTTTATAATTCGCTTTAAAAACGAAAATATATATTTTTATGCAGACTAAATCTTTTTAACACATCAGATATGAAATCAAAAAAATATATCGGTAACAAAAATTTAGCATTGACTATTATTTCTGCCTTTTTGATAACCACTTTAGGATTATCGCAAACCGAAGAAGATACAGCCGTTCGAATGGATGCAGTATACATACCGGATAATGGAGATGGAACGTATAGGAACCCTATTATCTATGCTGATTATTCTGACCCGGATGTGATTAGGGTGAATAATGATTTTTATATGATATCTTCCAGCTTCAATTGTGTTCCTGGGATTCCTGTGCTTCATTCAAAAGATTTAGTTAACTGGTCAATTATCAATCATGTATTCATAAGGCAACAGCCCGACAGTATATACAATAAACCAGGACATGGTTTGGGTGTATGGGCGCCAAGCATAAGATATCACAATGGTTTTTTTTATGTTT
>JAHEEB010000406.1 GCA_024640925.1 Bacteroidota bacterium
ATGGAAATATTTTAATAGGCACACTTGGAGGGCTCTCCATTTACAATAGACAAACAGAAAGTTTTTCGAATTACGAAAACAATCCTGGAAATCAACGCAGCCTGGACAACAATTTTATTAATTGTATGCTTTCTGACGAAGATGGAAATGTTTGGATTGGTACAGAAAAAGGAGGTGTTAACAAATATAATATATTTCAAAATAGTATTGAGTATTACACATTTGAACCAGGGAAAATCAACGGGTTAAACGAAAATATAATAAATTCAATTTTCGAGGATAATAAATATTTATGGATTGGCACAGCTGGTGGTGGGTTGAATATTTATGACAAGAAAAAAGGGATCTTTAAAGCATATAAGAATTCATCGTTACCAAACTCAATATCAGGAAATTTTATTACAGCAATTCATAAAGATAAACAACAAAGAATATGGATTGGTACATGGGGTGCAGGAATAAATTACCTTACCATCAATGAACTGCAATCGGGGCATTTTAACCATTTATTATTTAGTTTAAGCGATACAACATCCATATCTAGCTGGTTTATATCGTCAATAATTTCTGATAGTTATGGAAATACATGGATTGGGAGTTATGATGGACTTGATAAAATAACTTCTGATGGTAAATTAATACGAAGCAAAAACAATAAATTAAGGAGAATTGGATGTTTGTTGTTTGATAAGAACCAAAATTTATGGGTTGGGACAGAGAACGGTTTGTTCAAATTGCAGGCAGCAGATAATCAATCTATTGATGCAAGAAACTGCAAAATTACTACATATATGCCAGATAATTCGGGTAATTGTCTGCCTGGCCATTATATTATTTCCTTAATTGAAGACCATTTGGGAAATATATGGGCAGGAACTTATGATAATGGTTTTAGTATAATAAACCTGAATAATTCAGGTGAACCAGTAAAATTTCAAAATTTTAATCAGAAAAATGGTCTTTCCAATAATACAGTTTACGGTATTGTTGAAGATGAAAGAAATAATATGTGGTTTAGCACAGACAATGGATTATCCTGTTTTGATGTTGGTAATAAAAAATTCAGGAATTTTTATGTCAGCGATGGATTGTTAAGTAACCAGTTTTATTGGTCGGCATATTATAAAAACTCAGAAGGAAAACTTTATTTTGGTGGAACAAGAGGTTTACAGGCATTTCATCCCGATAGTATATACGGAAGAATTGAAAAACCTAAAATTCAACTTACCGGGTTAAAAATATATAATCAGGAAGTTTTTGCGGGGGAAGTCAATTCACCTTTGACAAAGCATATAAACGAACTTTCGGAAATCAAACTCAAATACAAACAGAATTCATTCTCAATTTCTTTTATTTCCATCAATTACAATACTCCTGATTTGTTCTTGTATTCCTATATTTTAGAAGGAATTGACAATGATTGGATTATTCCGGAAAGCAATTATGAAGCATCATATACAAAATTGCCCCCCGGCAAATTTATCTTTAAAGTCAAAGTTTGGGAAAGGGCAAACCCGCTTAATTATGATTTAAAAAATTTGATAATTTATATTACTCCTCCCTTTTGGAAAACATGGTGGTTCTATATTTTGGTAACATCATTGGTAACGTTTATAGTTCTTTCTTTTTATTATTTTCGAACCAATGAATTACGAAGGAACAATTTGTTGCTTGAGGTTAAAGTGAAAGAAAGAACAAAAGAACTAAGTGAAAGAAACCAGGCAATTATTGATCAGAATGAGGAAATTTATTCTAAGAATGAGCAAATCACTTCGCAAAAAGAATTATTGGAGGAACAACAGTCACAGATGATTCTGGCATACGAAGAATTGGATAAATACCGTAACCAGCTTGAGGTTTTAGTCGACGAGCGAACTGCCGAACTTAAATTGGCTAAAGAAAAAGCGGAAGAATCAGACAGATTAAAATCGTCATTTTTGGCTAATATTTCTCACGAAATCAGGACACCTTTAAATGCTATAATAGGTTTTCTGAATATACTTTTTAACGATGATGTCACTAATGAGGACAGGCAAACTTATCGATTGATAATTGAAAGCAGCAGTCAGACTTTGTTGGATTTAATCAATGATATTATTGATATCTCTAAAATTGAAGCAGGACACCTGGAGCTTTATTATAATAATTTTAAAATCAGGCAGTTATTTGATAATTTGCATGAAATTTATGTCTTCCTTATTAGGAAAGAATCGATTAAAAATGGAAAATCGATTGACTTTATTATTGATGTTGACGATGAAATACTCTCTTTATCCTTACTTTCAGATGAAACAAGGGTAAAACAGGTTTTTACAATTTTAATTAATAATGCAATAAAGTTTACAAATGAAGGTTTTATAAAAGTAGGAGGTGTGTTAAAGCGCGAAACCAATACCATTCAATTTTATGTAACGGATACTGGAATTGGTATTTCTAATGAAAGTCAGAAAAACATATTCGATAGATTTCGTAAGGTTGAAGATAACAATGCCCAACTATACAGAGGTACAGGCATTGGACTATCTATTGCAAAAAGCCTGGTTACCTTATTAGGGGGCAACATAAGGGTTGAATCGGAAACCGGAAAAGGATCTACATTCTTATTTACTTTACCATTGGATTCATCAACCAAAGGAGATTCTTTGGAAGATAAAGAAAGTCCCCCGGAACTTCCTGATTTATCGGGTAAAAATGTTTTAATTGCTGAAGATGATTTATCAAACTATACATACATTAAGTTTTTATTAGATAAAACTAAAGCAACTATTTATCATGCAATTGATGGTATCCAGGCCGTTAAAATTATTGAGGACAACAAAATAGATCTCATTCTTTTAGATATAAAAATGCCTCGAATGGATGGTTATGAAGTATTAGACAAAGTAAAATCGTTTAACTTAAAAATACCGGTTATTGCTCAAACCGCATACGCTTTAAATAATGATATCAAAAGAATAAAGGAAGCCGGATTTTCTGAATACCTCACAAAACCAATTAAACGAAAAGATTTATTTATTTTACTCAACCATTATACAAAAAAAAATAGTTGATTTAATTTATTAACTTGAAATTGTTTATCTGACAGTTATTGTAATATCTTAATCAAGTATCTTGTATGCCCTGAAATAATAAAATTTACCTTTACATAGATTCAGAAATTCCTGGGGAGATGCCTTCATTATCTCTTTGAATTCATGGATAAAATGAGCCTGGTCATAATATCCTGTCTGGTGAATTACTTCACTAATTTTAATATTTGGAAAATTCTTCAGATGACTGCACACATTGTTAAAACGGACTATTTTCAGGTATTCTTTTGGGCACAATCCAATATCATTTTGAAAAATCCGATGTAAAGTTCTATAGGAAATATTGAGTTTTTTAGCTATCGAATCAACTGAAATTTTCCCATTCTTCTCGCTAAACATCATGTATATGTAATCAACAGGTTTTCTTTTTATGTGATATAAATGATTATAAATGTTTATAAAGAACAAATCCAGGATGTTTACTTTTTCAATGTTATCATTTGTCGATCCCAACTCTCTCTCCAGTTCTTTCCCTTTTAAACCCCAAATTTCTTCCATTGTAACTATATTGTTTGTTAACTCAGATAATTTTGCGGGGATCAAACGGGAAATTCCGGCAAGTGTAAAAGTAATGGTCAAACCCTGGTATAGGTTATTATAGGGCAATGGACGCAACCTGGTAGTAACATTCAATCCGTGAATACCAGCAATCAGATTTGTAAATTTTTTTTCCTCTCTGTATTTTAATACTGCCAAACAACTGCCATTATAATTGATATTCAATACTACATAACCATTTGGTTTGGGACATAACTGAGCAAGCCCGTTTATTTTTGAATTTTCGTGAAAATTGTAGCTGAATATGAATGGCCGTATAATTGGGTGGGGCAAATTATTAGTTGATTTCATGCCACCAAAATAGCGTTCATACTGGTTGGTCATAATCGATTGGATTTGGAATAACACTCAAGTTAAAACTAATATTTATACATTACAAACAGTCTTTTTATGTTCCGGTTAAAATAAAAAAGGCAGTCAAAAGATAGACTGCCCAAAAATATTTATTAATGAAATCAGCTTTTAAGTATGTTTACTGGCAAAATAATAACCTATTATTATAGAGACAATACTATTTATGGCTGTTGATATAAATCCCCACACTTTTTCGACCCCTTCTTTTCCGTTGTAAAAAATTACAGCAGCTGCACTACCAATTAAAATAATAAATGCAAATATTAGTATTCCTTTAGCCAATTTCAATTTTTGTGGCTCGCTTACTGGTCCAATATTCGATTTAATAACAGAACCAGAATCATCTCCAAAATCATCCTTGCGTAGAGGCGGTTTTAAGGTTACAAATTCAGGTGGAGATTCCTGAAAGTCATCACCATAATTAAGTTCATCCATTGAGAAAGTTTTAAAAATTACCTTTTTAGGTAACGTTTTCTTAGCAAAGATAAAATAAAATAATATTTTAGCGTTATAG
This sequence comes from Bacteroidota bacterium, assembly GCA_024640925.1. Taxonomy (GTDB): domain Bacteria; phylum Bacteroidota; class Bacteroidia; order Bacteroidales; family UBA10428; genus UBA10428. Next base: position 4,516 of record JAHEEB010000406.1, read on the forward strand.
TGTATGGGTATTAAACTCAAAAAATGCATACCCTATTATCTATATAAACATATTATGATATATATAAAGTATATACAGATAGAAATTTATTTCGTATATTTGTATCAAATCTAAAAACACATTCATGGAAAGCAAAAATCTTACTAAGGTTTCGATGAACTTAAGCGAACGCACTATTAATAATGTTGAAGATCTTAGCAAAATAATCGGAGAAAATAACCGTACTCGTGTTGTGTCATCTGCAATTGAATTGGCAAAAACTATCCTAAGCCAGGTAAAAGATGGTAAAAAGATTATCATTAAAGATAGTAATGGTAATGAACAAGAAATAAGCTTTATAATAGGGTAGTAAAAACATCATCTACCACAAGAACGATAGTTTCAATTGATTTAGAAAATCTTGTTTAAATTTGTTTTCGTTTTGTTCAAGAGCTTGAAACAATAGCAAGGGAATAATTTCACCAGAACAAATTTTTCAAAACACAATATTGTTTTGCGAATGTAGTTGTTTGCTGTTCGTTTGTACAGTGTTCGTGGCGTCCCCACAAGTGTAATTTATTTCATTTCAGGTATT
>JAHEEB010000407.1 GCA_024640925.1 Bacteroidota bacterium
GTGTTTGGAATAAAAGAGAAAACCGTGTTTTCAAAGTCGCATTCAACCGCATTATAAATAGCTGGAGTCAGGAGTTCCCCAAGCTTTTTACGCTCGAGGTAAATATCTTTATCACTACCTCTGCTGAAATATATCCTCTCGAAAGAACAAGCCTTTTTTTCGAAAGGACCACGAATATTTTCTATTGAAACTTCTCCGTTTCTCTTTGCAATTATTGCAGATCCGGGTTCGAGTTCATTTACGCTTTCAACCGGGACGTTCATAACGGTCTGAATAACAGGTCGCTCAGAGGCAGCAACAAGAATTTCATCGTCGTAATAGTAAAAGGCAGGTCGTATACCCCAGGGGTCGCGCATAACAAATGCATCGCCATGGCCTATAGCGCCATTAATTACATAACCTCCGTCCCATTTCTTGCTCGATTCCCTTAGTATTTCGGCAACATCGAGATTGGCTTCTATCAATTTCGTAATTTCTCTGTTGGAATACCCTTGTCTTTTGAAAATATTGAATTGACGCTGATTTTCCGTATCGAGAAAATGTCCGACATTTTCTAGTATGGTAACCGTATCAATCATCCCTCGTGGATGTTGTCCCAAATCGACCAGGCGTCCAAAGATATCGTCAACATTGGTAAGATTAAAATTACCGGCCATGATAAGGGTTCGTGAACGCCAGTTATTTTGCCGTTCTACAGGATGGACATTTTCGATATTGTTCTTACCATGGGTGCCATATCGTAAATGTCCCATAAGAACTTCCGCAGTAAAGGGAATATTTTTTTTTGCCCAGGCAATATCTTTAACCAGATCAGGCTTTTTCTCCTCAACATCAGTATAGTTTTTTTTAATACCCTGGAAAATATCATTTATAGCTGAAGGTGAGACAGAACGTATACGGTTCATGTACTCATATCCGGGTTCCAGATCAAGTTTAATTGCAGCAATACCAGCACCATCCTGCCCACGGTTATGTTGTTTTTCCATAAGCAGATATAGCTTGTTGAGGCCGTAACGCCAGGTGCCATATTTAAGTTGATAGAATTCTAAGGGTTTAAGTAATCGGATGAAAGCAATACCACATTCGTGCTTAATCGCGTCGCTCATTCAACTCCTAATTTTGGATAATTTATTTTAGTCTGTACAATAAAGGCATCAGGAAAACTTTTTTCAATAACAATCAGGTTTTTCATGGCTTCTGAACGTGATCTGAAATCGCCCACGTAAATTTTATAAAAAGGGTATTGAAATTCTTCGTATAAACGAAGGTTAAACAGTTCTTGAAAACCAGCTTTTGTAAGCTCAAACTGGTTCTTGGCGTTTGGCCCTGAGTCGGAAAAAATTCTGATTCTGAAACCTGTAATAGATTGATGTTGACTTTGAAACCATTGGTGATTATCTACTGCCTTAAGGATGCTTTGATCCTCCACAATCTTTACCTGCCCACCCGATTTTGCAGGCTGTTCTGCCTTTTTAATAATATTTTGGGCTGTAAGACTTGTTACAATCAAATTGAAAACCAGCCAAATAAATAATGTCTTTTTCAACGTTTCCAGATTATTTCAACGCAAAATTAACCATTTTTTTTCATCAGCAAGGAACATAAAGTTTATTGTTGAAAAATGATTCAATTTCGGAAAAAATCGATTAGAACTTAGGATAAGAAGACATTGTTTCGATAATGTTTTTTATCAACCATAAAAATAATCATTCGAATTTGACAACATCCAATAAAACTAATTTTTATATTTATTTTCGAATTTTTAACCAAAACTAGGAGGCTTGATATGTTTGAAATTAATCTTATCCTTTATGGAGTTGGCATTTTATTCTTTATAATTGTGCTATTTAAATCGCTTGTGCTTGTAGGTGGTACAGAATTAGCTGTACTGGAACGCAAATATTTCGGTAAAAATATGCCACAGGGTCGTGTTATCGCCCAAAACAATGAAATTGGTATTCAGGCCCGTACCTTAGGTCCCGGATTGCATCTTCTGATACCATTTCTCTATTCGGTAAAAAAATACAAATTTCTTGTAATTGGAGAAAATGAGGTGGGAATCATCGAATCTATTGATGGCGATCCTGTTCCCCCAGGTAAAATATTTGCTAAAGTTGTGGAAGGTCATAATGCTTTCCAGGATGGTGAGAAATTTCTTTTAAACGGAGGACAAAAGGGTCCGCAGATACAGATACTTTCACCGGGTACATATCGTATAAACCCTGTATTGTTCAAAATTAAGAATGTATCCGCTGTAATTATCAACAAGGGTCAGATTGGTCTGGTTACATCAATGGATGGAGAACCTATACCTCCAGGCAGGTTACTTGCCAGAAAAGCGGATGGACATTCAAATTTCGAAAATGGCCAGATGTTCCTGAATAATGGCGGACAAAAGGGTCCACAGATCGAAATCTTATTGCCAGGTACGTATCGTATTAATCTTGATTTATTTAAAATTGAAATACAGGAAGCATCTGTTATTCCGGCTAAAAAAGTAGGTCTCATTACAGCTCTTGATGGAGAACCTCTTCCGGAAAACGAATATGTTGCCAAATCAGTATTGGGACATAATGATTATCAGGATGCATCAAAATTCCTGATTGCAGGCGGACAGAGAGGACCGCAGTTTGATGTCCTGAAACCCGGGACATATTATATCAACCCCATGATTTTTAAAATAGAACTTGATGATGTTGCGGTGGTTGAACGCGGACAGGTAGCTGTTGTTGTTTCAAATGTTGGTGAGGAACCTCAGCATGTTCAGAAAGCAATTGAGGAAATTGCTCAAAAGGAAGGTGCTGTAGCAGGAACCGATGTTTATAAAAACATTGAAAAACGCTTTGAAAAAGGAATTGAACGGTATGTTGTACCCAAAGGTTACCGTGGTATTCAGCAGGAAGTTGCCGGTCCTGGGTTTTATTACCTGAACCGCAGAGCTTATATGGTATATATTGTCGATACTACTAATATAACCATTGATTGGGACGATTCGAAAGAGACCCGCTTTGACCCTCTCAGGGTTATTTCACGAGATGGTTTTTCTATTAGTGTTTCGGTAAAAGTCGTAATTCGTATCCGTCCTGATCAGGCTCCATATATGGTAGCTAAGATTGGTTCCGTTGAAAACCTTATCATCCATGTTATTCATCCTATGATTGATTCCAGTTTCAGAAACCAGGCATCTTCAACATCAGCCATGAATTTCATGCAGGACAGGCAAGAGGAACAACGAAAAGCAGAAAGCCGGGCAAAAGAAGAACTTGAAAAATATCACGTAGAATGTGTGTCTGTGCTTATTTGCCAGATAAACCTTCCCCAGGATCTAATGGATATTCAAACCATGAAAATCATTGCTCAACAGCAGCAAACCATGTTTGAAGATCAGCAAAGGGCCGAGCAAACACGCATAGCCATGGAAAAAACCCGTGCTGAAGCCGATCAACAGAAAAATCTTGTAGAGGCTGAAATTGGTGTGAAAATTGCCGAGCAAAACAAGCAGAAAACTATAAAGTTTGCTGAAGCTGAATCGGAAAGTATACGGCTTAAGGCCGAAGGAGAAGCGAAAGGTATTCGGGCAAAAGGTGACGCCGAAGGATCTAAAATATTGGCTATTGGCGAAGCTACAGCAAAGGCATACGAATTGCAAAATAAAGCAGTTGGACAGCAAGGTGTGACCGCTATTGAAATAGCCAAGCAGATTGCTTCGGGCAATGTTAAAGTAACCCCTGACTTCCTTGTACAAGGAGGCGACAATATTAGCAGTCTTTTATCAGCTTACCTTACGAATTCTATTTCAAAAGATAGAAAGGAAGAAGAGAAAGGAATGTAAAACACTTCTTTTTTAAAAAGCAGAAGTAGTTAGAATTTAGTATGATTTTAATACTGAATTCTAACTACTGAATTGTTCAGAATTTGAAAAAAACTACAGCTTGCATCAACGATTCTGCCTGTTGTTGAAGGGTAGAAGCTGACTCTGACAAATATTCGGCAACCGATGCATTTTCATTGGTTTGTGTTGTTACCTCTGCAATGGCAGAATTGATGCTTTCAATTTCGTGTTGTTGTTCCAAACTGGCATTTGAAATTTCTTTTACAAGTGTTGCTGTCTTTTCTATTCTTGGTGCCGAATCATTCAAACTTTTACTTGTTAAATTGCAGGTTTTTACCCCATTATTTGTTAATGCAACGATTTCGTCGGCTGCAATTTTACTTCGTTCGGCGAGTTTACGAACTTCCGCAGCAACAACAGCAAACCCTTTACCATGTTCGCCTGCACGAGCCGCCTCAACAGCAGCATTTAAAGCCAGTATATTGGTCTGAAAAGCTATATCATTTATAATACCAATTTTCTTGGATATATTATCCATAGCGGCCTGGAGACTGGCCATCTGATCATTTGCGTTTTTTATTTTCAGGGCACTATCGTTCGAAATCTTCTCTGCCTCAAGGGAATTACTGGTGTTGTTAATCATGGTTTTGTTCATTTCTTCCATTCCGGCCGATAACTCCTCAATGGAAGCTGCTTGCCTGTTGGCTCCCATAGCTAGCTGAGATGAAGTTTGTGAAAGGCTTTCGCTTGTAGTTATTACATTTCCCGCACTATTACTAATGTTGCTCGTAGCCTGGTAAATCTCTTTGTACAATGTCTCCATTGAACTACTTATCTCGCCGATTTCATTATTAAATGCTTTACTTTTTAGTTCAACCTTTTGACTTAAATTACCTGAAGCCATTTCTCGTATAGCCGAATTAAGCTCCCGTAATGGGCCGCGGATTAAATACTTTGACACAAAATTGGCACTTACTAACCAAACAAGGCTAGTCGGAATTGCCCAGTAAAGATTCACCATTCCCATGTTCCCTACTACAAAAGAAATAATTCCGACCCCCATGGCTGCGACAAAAATTGTAAACGCTGTTGTAAAGAGGATGGTTTTCCGGTACAATGTCCAGATTACCAAATACCCAAATGGGATTAGACCAAAAACAACAATTAAAGTAAATTGAAGAATTGCACTCATAAGAAGAAAAAATTAACTGTAGAATTATTCGGCCTAAAGATAATTTTTTT
>JAHEEB010000408.1 GCA_024640925.1 Bacteroidota bacterium
TTTGTCCTTTGTGTTAATCTTTGTGAACATTGTGGTTAAGGAAAAAAAGCCTAGATTAAACAAAAATTTCTTTATTTTAGTAACCGCCTTACGCATTTTGGTGTGAGAGGACGGAGATGCGAAATATTTCGTATCTTTCCCTACTCGATTATAGGCAAGCAAAAAAACTTCGTGCTACACTAACAATTGATATTTTGATTTTTTTTTTTTGTGAAAACATATGATTATGAGAACAATTCAATTACATATTCCTGATAGTGTTGAGTTGAAAGATTACGATTTTTCAATGATAATTGCGGCAAAATTGTACAAGGAAGCTAAACTTTCTGCTGGACAAGCAGCAGAGATTGTTGGATTGTCGAAAAGAGCATTTATTGAAATGTTAGGAAAATATGGAGTTTCCGTTTTTAGCACATCGATTGCTGATTTAAATTCTGATATAGCAAATGCATAAAACTATTATATCTGATGCAAGTACGTTGATTCTTTTCCACAAGATTGATGAGTTTATTCTTTTGCAAAAAGTATATGGTGAGTTGATTACTACTCCTGAGATTGCAAAGGAATTTGGAGAAGTTTTGCCCGATTGGATTAAAATTCAATCAGCAGCAGATAAAAAGTATCAGGATTTTCTTTTTACTCAAGTGGACTATGGAGAAGCAAGTGCTATTGCTTTAGCTTCAGAATTTGAAGATGTTTTGCTTCTACTTGATGATTTAAAGGCACGAAAGCTTGCAACACAATTGAAATTTAGGATTACTGGAACGCTAGGAGTTATTCATAGAGCAAAGCAAATGAAGATTATTGATAAAGTAAAACCTCTGATTGATAAATAACATTGTCGAGGAGATTTTAAAATTGAATAACGAGTAAATTGCCTGCCCCTAAAACAATTTGTATAAGTAATGGACTAAATCCTGGCATCGATTACCCATCACCCATCACCTATCCCTATTCCCTACTCCCTACTCCCTACTCCCTATTCCCTATTCCCTAATCCCTAATCCCTAATCCCTATTCCCTATTCCCTATTCCCTAATCCCTAATCCCTATTCCCTTGTATAATTATAAAGGAGTTTGTATATTGTCACGATTTTTAGTCAAAAAATGCGGAAATGATTTATGAAAATACTTACAAAAACACAATGTAATATATTTACTATTCTTATAATTCTGGTTTCTTCCCAATCATTTGCACAGAAAACCGTAAATGACACAATTTTTTTATTGAAAGAAAATTATAAGGGTATTTACCATTCAATTTTTATCGACACCGACAAAAATTCGAAATTCTACAACCAGATCTCCGACTTTAGTTTTAGCGAATTTGATAAGGATAGCTATAACTATTCAATGGAGTATTTTAATGAAAACAATATTTTACTTACAAAAACAATTATTAAAGACATTCCTAAAGAATGGATATGCTTAAAATTTTACAAGGGAGAATTTTACTCGTATAAACCTTCCGATTTTTACACCCATTATCAGGCTAGTATCAATGATACCACATTTATTGACCATACTGGTGAAGGACCTGTTGCTAATAAAATTTTAAGTTTTAGTAAAACCGACAGTATAACATTTGAATTTAAGCTGAATGGCTTGTATAACAAAGAAAGAGATCTTGTCGTTCATATAATTGATGAGAAAAATGGAATTGCAGTTTTTGAAGAGAAAACCACAGAACAAGACAGTTTTTATTATTTAATGATTTCTGCTGAAAAAGTAAGGAACCTGCCCATAATTGTTAACTACTGCGAAACTCAAAAGCAAATAGAATTTCATTTTGATGAACCCGACTATAAAAAACTTTTAACGCAAAAAGAAAATAAAATTCAAACTCAAAATTAATGCAACATGTTAGAAAATCAAAGCCTGACAACAAAGTTATACTCTCAAAAAGCCATTACTATAGCCACTTTTTTTGGCGGACCTTTAGCAGCAGGATTTCTTGCAAGACAAAATTTTATTAATCTTGGGAAAGGTGATTATGGCCGAAACTCTATGTATATCGGAATAATTTCGACTATATTGCTTTTTGTGGGAATTTTCTCTATTCCGGAGAACATTATCAACAAAATTCCGAATTATATAATTCCTGCTATTTATACCCCAATAATCTATTATCTGATAGAAAAATACCAGGGAAAAGAATTAAAAGAACATAAAGATAACAATGGTGAGTTTTATTCGGGCTGGAAAGCTACCGGAATAGGGGCAGCCTGCATGGCCGTTATAATTGTTTTTATTTTAACATACACATTTTTTTCACCTGTCGATTTCGATGCTACAAGGTATGATAATGGAATGGCAGCCTTTGGCCAAAATGAAGAGAAAGCGTTGAAATTATATACTTTAATAGAAACATCTTCATTACAGGAATCTGTTGAATTTATTGATAATACCGGAATTCCGGCATGGAAATCGAATTTATCGATTTTAGATGATTTAGATAAAATTGAAGGACTTTATGATAATTTTATAGAACAGAATAAGATTCTGAGGAATTATTGCAATTTAAGAATTGAGTCATATCAGCTCATGAGAAGTGCACTAATTGAAGATACGGATGCTTATGATGGAGAAATAGAAAGTAAAGTAAAGGAAATAGAGTTAGAACTTGACAAATTAGAAAAATAAAGTAATTATTAATACAACAGATATGAAACAAAAAATATTTGAAGACTTCGACTTTTCTAAATTCTGGGACGATAGTAAATATGCTCTCAAGGAATTTGTTGACGAAACCCCATCAGACGAACTTATCGATTCAGTTGAGAAGGAACTTGGATATAAACTTCCTGCATCCTATATCGAATTAATGAAAATGCATAATGGTGGTATTCCGTATAATACCTGCTTCCCAACAGAAAAACCAACATCGTGGGCCGAAGACCATGTTGCCATAACCGGCATTTTTGGTATAGGTCGAAATAAGTCCTATTCTTTATGCGGCGATTTGGGCAGTCAGTTTATGATTGAAGAGTGGGGTTACCCGGCAGATGGAGTCTATTTCTGCGACTGCCCTTCGGCCGGACACGACATGATATTGCTTGATTATTCAAAATGTGGAAAAGATGGGGAACCCGAAGTTGTTCATGTTGATCAGGAAGGAGATTATGAGAAAACCTTCTTAGCAAAAGATTTTGAAACATTTATACGAGGTTTGGTAAATGAAGAAGATTTTGAGTAATAACAAAAGACTTCTCGTTTTTTTAATAATTAGTATCATTATTTCAGGTGGTTTTGTCACACTGACTTCTGAATTTGAATCAGTTAACGATAACATTGTCAGCTATACTGCAGATACGAAATCACAAAACATTGCATTTTACTGGAAAGATGACTCCGGACAAATAATCAGGAGTCTTGGTAGCTTAAAAACAATTGTTGAGAGCAAAAACGAGGAACTTGTATTTGCAATGAACGGAGGAATGTTCAATAAGGATAATTCACCTAAAGGAATTTATATCGAGAATCAAAAAACATTAGTGTCTTTAGATACAGCTACAGGGAATGGAAACTTTTATTTAAAACCCAATGGTGTTTTTTATTTAAATACCAATAATGAGCCATTCATTTGCAAAACGGAAGATTTTAAGGACAATGGGCAGATTAAATTTGCAACCCAATCGGGACCAATGCTGGTTGTTAACGGGGAAATTCATGCAGCATTCACTATGGGTTCAAAAAATCTACAGATAAGAAATGGGGTGGGAATATTGCCAGGTAATAAGGTTCTTTTTGCCATGTCGAAAAAGGAAACAAACTTTTACGATTTTGCTCTTTATTTCAAGAATAAAGGGTGTAGAAATGCATTATATCTCGATGGTTTCGTTTCTCGTGCATACATTCCTGCAAAAAACTGGATACAAACAGACGGAAATTTTGGAGTAATTATTGGAGTAACGAAATGATTATATATTTTAAAATTCCTATTTTTTAATGCTTCAGGTAATTTTTATCCCTTCGTAGATTGTTTGATCCTTAAATTTTACAAATAGTTTTGGAATATTTTGTTATGTTCTAATAATTCATACAATAGCAGGTATTTATAAAAAAGTTGAACAAAAAAATATTTTTTTTAGATAAACTCTTTCATATATATAATTATTTTTGTTCCTTTAAAGTTCAACTCAATCCGGAAATAACCCCTTGTTTAGGATCGACCGTTAACCAATCTGGAATTAATTTACATTAAATTTAAAGTATCATGACAAAAAAACAAAAAATTAAAAGAATAGCAATTGCATTTGCTATTTTAATCTCACCCTTAATGCTAAGAGCATCAATAGATGATCCTACTACACCTGATGTAACTTTAGTAACTAATGATGGAACAAATAGGCCCTATTTTCCATCAATAACAAAGCTTCCCAATGGACATCTAATAATGACCTATTATTGGAATACTTCACATGTTAATTCTACTGGTGGAAGTATTTTAGTAAAAGAAAGTAGTGATAACGGAGCAAATTGGACATTATTAAAGACTATAAACCATACTTCTGAAAATTTGGATTCACGTGATGCTCATGTTACTCTTTTATCTAATGGAACATTAGTTCTAAATTTCTTTACAACAAAGTTAGCAGATACAGATGCTCAAGTTCATCGAATTGAAACACGTGTTATTATTGGCACTTTGGATAGCAGTTATGGAATAAGCTGGTCAGATGAAATATTAGTACCTACTAACAAGGACTACAATGCAACATCAGGAGCAATTATAGAATTAGATCGTAATGGGAATTTACTTATACCAACTTATGGAAAAATAAATGATGGGTTTTCCAGAATCACCGTTAGTGAGAGTTCGGATTGGGGTTTAACCTGGGATTCAACAGAAGTTACAATTAATACTGATGGTGTTGCTCAGGATGAGACCTCTTTGGTAAATATGGGAAATGGAACCATTTTTGCTGTTTCACGTCCGGGAACTGGCTATGATAGCACAAGAATATATAAAACTACAAATTATGGACAGGATTGGGAACAATATGATTTAGTGACAAATTATACAATGCATGCTCCTGATATTTTAAGGCTAGATGAGCA
>JAHEEB010000028.1:0-2726 GCA_024640925.1 Bacteroidota bacterium
AATTAAGGGAAAAAAATGCCAAGGCTCCTTTTATTTTTTATGAAGGTCCTCCCTCGGCTAATGGCATGCCCGGAATACATCATGTTATATCACGAACCATTAAAGATATTGTCTGCAGGTTTAAAACCCAAAAAGGACATCTGGTTAAACGCAAAGCCGGCTGGGATACTCATGGACTACCAGTGGAGCTTGCTGTTGAGAAAAACCTGAAAATAACAAAAGAAGATATCGGGAAAAAGATTTCTGTTGAAGAATACAACAACACCTGTAAGAAAGAAGTAATGAAATATACCCGCGAGTGGGAAGATCTCACTGAGAAAATGGGTTATTGGGTTGATATGACTGATCCTTACATTACTTATGATAACAGGTATATCGAATCGATTTGGTACCTGCTTAAGAAATTGTACGATAAAAAACTTCTTTATAAAGGATATACCATTCAGCCTTATTCGCCCGCTGCAGGAACAGGATTAAGTTCTCATGAATTAAACCAGCCTGGTTGTTACCGCGATGTTAAAGATACAACTTGTGTTGCCCAGTTTAAAGTTATCCGAAACAAGCTATCAGAGTTTTTATTTAAAGGAGTAGAAACCGATTTGTTTTTCCTCGCCTGGACTACTACACCCTGGACATTGCCCTCCAATACGGCACTTGCAATTGGTGCAAATATCAACTACAATCTGGTAAAGACTTTCAATCCATATACAGGCATACCAATTACTACTATTCTTGCCAGCAATCTTCTGAATGTTTATTTCGATTCAAAAAACGCTGAGCTCTCGTTTAATGATTATAAAACGGGAGATAAAAATATACCGTTTAAAATTATTGGTGAATTAAAAGGTTCAACTTTTGAAGGAATTCAATACGAACAGCTTATTAACTGGATAAAACCCAAAGGTAAAGCGTTTGAAGTATTAATGGGCGATTTTGTTACTACCGAAGATGGTACAGGTATTGTACATATTGCTCCCACCTTTGGTTCAGACGATTACCGAGTGGCTCAGAAATATGGAGTAACTCCCTTGCTTGTTACAGATAAAGATGGTTCGAATGGCCCGCTTGTCGATAAAAAAGGTCGCTTTTTCCGCCTTGAAGATTTAGACAGCTCTTTTATTACTAATCATGTTACCCTTGAAACATATAGAGAATTCGCCGGAAAATATGTAAAAAATGCATACGACGAATCTCTTAAGGAAAGCGATGCTACGGTAGATGTTGAAATATCTGTTTTACTGAAAAAAGAAAATAAAGCATTTCGTATTGAAAAACACACCCACACTTATCCTCATTGCTGGCGTACAGATAAACCAGTACTATATTATCCGCTCGATTCGTGGTTTATAAAAACCACTGCCGTTAAAGACCGTTTGATTGAATTGAACAACACCATTAATTGGAAGCCCGAATCGACAGGTAGTGGCCGCTTTGGAATGTGGCTCGAAAACTTGGTAGATTGGAACTTATCGCGTTCGCGTTACTGGGGAACTCCACTACCAATTTGGCGAACCGAAGATGGAACAGAAGAAATCTGCATCGGTTCGGTTGAGGAATTAAATAATGAAATGCAAAAAGCTGTGAAAGCCGGCTTGATGAGTGAAGATATATTTGGCGATTTTAAGGTTGGTGATTACAGTCTTGAAAACTATAATAAAATTGACCTCCACAAACATACGGTCGGTAAAATAATTCTGGTTTCTCCAAAAGGAAAACCAATGCATCGCGAAGATGATCTTATCGATGTCTGGTTCGATTCCGGAGCTATGCCCTATGCCCAGGTCCATTATCCTTTTGCAACAAATGAAAAAGAATTTGCTAAAGTTTTCCCGGCTGATTTTATTGCAGAAGGAGTTGATCAGACCCGTGGTTGGTTTTTTACCCTCCACGCAATTGCTACCATGTTATTCGACTCCGTTGCCTTTAAAAACATAATTAGCAACGGACTTGTACTCGATAAGAGCGGGAACAAGATGTCGAAACGGTTGGGAAATGCCGTTGACCCATTTGAGACGATTGAAAAATTTGGTTCCGATCCTCTGCGCTGGTATATGATAACCAACGCTCAACCTTGGGATAACCTTAAATTTGACAGTGAAGGTATTGAAGAAGTAAGACGTAAGTTTTTTGGCACCTTATATAATACGTATTCATTTTTTGCCCTCTATGCCAATGTCGATGGATTTAATTATTCACAGCCAGAAGTACCTGTTTCTAAAAGGCCAGAAATTGACCGCTGGATAATTTCCCTGCTGAATTCATTAATAATAGAAGTAGAAGAGCATTACGAAAACTACGAACCTACCCGTGCTGGCAGGGCTATTCAAAATTTTGTAAGCGAAAACCTTAGCAACTGGTATGTAAGACTAAACAGAAAAAGATACTGGGGTGGCGACTTTGACGAAGATAAAATTGCAGCTTATCAAACTCTTTATACTTGTCTTGAGACAATTACCATGCTTGCAGCACCAATTGCGCCTTTTTATACCGATAAAATTTTCTGCGATCTGAATGCAATTACGAAAAGGTTCACTGTCGATTCAGTTCACCATACTGATTTTCCAACGTATGATGAAAAGCTTATCGATAAAAACCTTGAACAACAGATGGAAATTGCTCAGAGTCTATCATCGATGATTCTTGGCTTACGGCGTAAAGTTAACCTCAAGGTAAGGCAACCCTTAAGTAAAATTATGGTCCCAGTTTTAGATAATAAGTTTAAAGAC
>JAHEEB010000028.1:2736-3183 GCA_024640925.1 Bacteroidota bacterium
GTTGCTCCACTTATCCTTTCTGAGGTTAATGTGAAAGAAATTGATTATCTGAAAGACAGTACAGGTGTTTTGGTAAAGAAAGTTAAACCAAATTTTAAAACGCTCGGGCCACGCTATGGTAAACTCATGAAACAGATTGCTGAAAAGGTGAATGAAATGAATCAGAGCGACATCAGTACTTTTGAGAAAACAGGAAGTCACAAAATGATGGTTGATAGCCAGGAAGTTGAATTAAGAACAGAAGATCTTGAAATTCTTTCTGAAGATATTCCCGGCTGGTTGGTTGCGACAGAAGGGAAATTAACAGTTGCACTCGACGTTATACTTACCGAACAATTAAAACAAGAAGGCATTGCCCGCGAATTGATCAACCGTATTCAGAATTTGCGAAAGGACAGTGGTTTCGAAGTAACAGATAAAATACATATACGCATTATCAACACATCC
>JAHEEB010000028.1:3193-12850 GCA_024640925.1 Bacteroidota bacterium
GTTCACAAACCCTTGCCAAATCAATTGAACTGGTTGAAAACTTCGGTAACGAAAAAGGAGTGGAGATTGATTTAGATGAAGAAATATCCACATCTATCTCAATCAATAAGATTTAGTGATTTTTTTACAATAGGAATAGATATTTTACTTATATTTAACTGTATATAATATTACAGCCATGGCAGAAAAGACAAGATATTCAGACGAGGAACTGGAAGAATTTAGAGAAATAATTCTTGCAAAACTCGATAAAGCCAAGAGAGACTATGAGCTTTTAAAAAGTGCAATCACTCAAAGCGAAAGTAACGACACTCAAGATACATCCCCTACTTTTAAAGTATTGGAAGAAGGTGCAGCAACTCTTTCAAAAGAAGAGTCAGGTAAATTAGCACAACGCCAGTTAAAATTCATACAACATTTGCAGGCGGCTTTAATACGCATTGAAAATAAAACGTATGGAATCTGTCGTGAAACGGGGAAATTAATTTCGAAGGAAAGATTACGTGCTGTGCCTCATGCAACACTTTCTATCGATGCAAAACAAAAACAGAAATAAAATTATTTTCATAAGTATTTGAATGATTGGAGAAATACTCCAATCATTTTTTTATTTTTGCCCGTTATTTATTCAAATACCAAGTTAATATGTCTAAATCAAAAGTTGCCATCCTTGTAGTATTTCTCATACTTGCCATCGATCAGGTAGTAAAAATACTCGTTAAAACCAACATGCATCTTGGCGAATTCAAATCCGTATTTGGTGGTTGGTTCATGATACATTACATCGAAAATCCCGGAATGGCTTTTGGTCTGGATATTCCTGGCAGGTTTGGGAAAATATCCTTAAGTCTTGTTCGAATCGTTGCTATAATTGCCATTATTATCTATTTACGGACTCTTATTCAAAAGAACGCCAAAACATCGCTTATCATTTGTATTTCAATGATACTTGCCGGTGCCATTGGAAACATTCTGGATTGTTCATTCTATGGTCTCCTGTTTGATAAGGGAACTGTTTATGATCCGCAAATCAAAGATTGGATAGGTTATCCAGGACTAGCCACCATGAATTTCAAAGGATATGCTCCTGCTTTTAAAGGGTGTGTTGTTGATATGTTATACTTTCCCCTTGTTGAAGGTACATACCCCAGTTGGGTTCCATTTAAGGGAGGAGAAAGTTTTATCTTCTTTCGTCCCATTTTTAATTTAGCCGATTCAGCTATTTCTGTGGGGGTAGTTATTATTTTGATCTTTCAGAAAAGACTTTTTAATAATATTTAGTTGTTATTTCGTAAAAATTTGCCAGAGCAAACGGGCAATGGGTTAATATACATAAAAAAAATTTTTAGATGGTTGATGCAGTGTTAGGAATTGATATAGGAGGAACTTTCACAAAATTTGGAATAGTTGACAAGAATGGACAGTGTTTAAAAGACAACTTTATTAATACTGACAAATACACCGATTTTGATGAGTTTCTGGACCATCTTTATAAGGAAATTAAAGATCTTATCATATCCTTTGGCCAGGAAACAAATATTATGGGAGTAGGCATTGGAGCCCCTAATGGTAATTATTACCAGGGAACTATAGAACATGCACCAAATTTAAACTGGAAAGGGATTGTGCCTTTTGTCGAGAAATTTCAAAAATATTTTCCAAATATACCCGTTGTGCTGACAAACGATGCCAATGCAGCTGCCATAGGCGAAATGATATATGGTGGCGCAAAAAACATGAATAATTTTCTTGTCATCACTCTGGGTACAGGTTTAGGTAGCGGATTTGTTGTAGGTGGAAATCTGGCATACGGCCACGATGGGTTTGCAGGAGAACTTGGCCATGTCAATTTTGAACAGGACGGCCGTATGTGTGGATGTGGTAAAAAGGGGTGTCTCGAAACTTATGTTTCTGCTACTGGCATTAAACGTACCCTTTTTAAATTGCTTGCCGAGAGAACAGAAAAAAGTGAATTACGCGATATTTGTTTCAACGAACTTACTTCAAAAATGATTTCGGAGGCAGCGCTGAAAGGTGATTCCATTGCAAACGAAGCTTTTGATATTACCGGGAAAATTTTAGGGTTAAAACTAGCCGATGCTGTTGCCATAACCAGTCCTGAAGCAATATTTATTGTTGGAGGTTTGGCCAAAGCAGGAGAACTTATTTTTAAACCAACAAGGGAATCGATGGAAAATAATCTCTTTCCTGTTTTCAGAGGAAAGGTAAAAATAATGCCATCGAAATTAATTGATACAAATGTTGCAGTGCTCGGAGCCAGCGCGCTTGCTTGGAAAGAATTATCCAATCATAAAAAATAGTATTCCAAATTTCATAAACCATTTTTTGCCTTCTGCGTAAAAGCATCCAGGAGGTTTAAAATGTCTGTCAATTTATTTGAAAAAACCATACTTGTAGTTGAGGATGATGAACGTTGCTGGTATCTTCTTCGCGATGTTATTGAATTTGCAAATGGGAGAACAATTTGGGCCGATTCGGGTTTGAAGGCTATTGAGATTCTAAAGTCAAACCAAGCTATAGCTTTGGTTTTAATGGATATGCAATTACCTTTCATGAATGGTATAAATACAACAAAAAAAATTAAGGAAATCTATCCACGTTTACCAATTATTGCTCAAACAGCATTTTCTGATCCCGCTTTTTTACAAGATTGCATTTCGGCAGGATGCATAAACTATGTTCTTAAGCCAATTGACATCGGCGAATTGGAGAAAAAGATTGAGAAAATTTTGCATTAAAAACATTAAGCTTCTTTAATTGCCTGGTTAATAAATCTATTCAGTGGATAGAGTGCTTTAAAAACCTGGGAAATTTCCAATATAATATCCGGGTCGACCATTTCCTTTTCTTTTTTCTCCTTTATTACTGTAAAATGCTTTAATTTTAAGTATTCAAGACCTTCGAAATCATTGGGAAACCCTACAGGCCTGGTTTTTAACTTCTCTCCCCAGAACTCCCCAAAATGTTTTTTGAACTCCTTATTATGAATGATTTCAAGAAATTCATCGTAGTTTTCAAATATCTCCTTGCGTATAGCCTTTAAGTTCTGTGAAGAGGGCATATATATACCGCCAGACAGAAAGCATCCTTTTGGTTCAATATGGACATAATAACCAGCCAATCCGGAATTTTTTCCTCCAGGAGTAATAAATGTTCCCATATTTGTTTTATAGGGCGATTTGTCGTTGGAAAACCTTATATCACGGTTAATCCGATAGATACAATTTTTCGGTTCAAGTCCAATAACCGATTTATCAAATTCGGAAATTGCATGAATAACCAGTTCAGCAAAATGGACAAAACCCTGACGGTACTTATCATATTCTCCCTTATGGGCCTGAAACCATTCACGATTATTGTTTTGTTGTAACTGATTAAAAAAATCAAAAACTTCATATTGAATCATAATAGTATTATTTAGTGAACGAATCAATCCAATCGCCTTTTTCCTTTATAAGATTTATAAGTTCTTCAACCGCATTTTCCTCCGAAATGCCTTTTTTAATCAACTCTTTATTGTAATATAAATTAATTTTACCTTTCCCCGAACCAATATAGCCATAGTCAGCATCAGCCATTTCACCAGGTCCATTCACAATACACCCCATTATACCAATTTTAAGCTTTTTTAAATGCGATGTCTTTTCACGAATTAAGCGGGTTGTCTCCTGGAGATTAAACATGGTTCTTCCGCAAGAAGGACAAGAAATGTATTCTGTTTTGGTCATTCTCATACGACTGGCTTGCAGAATACTAAACGAAGCAGAAATAATATCAGCCTGACTGACAGGCCCTTTATTTTCAAGCCAGATGCCATCTGCTAAGCCGTCAAGTAGCAATCCTCCGATGTCAGCTGCAGACTTAATCTGAAAACTTCCAAGTTCTTGTTCCTTATAGTCTCGTTTGAGAATTACCGGGAAATCAATACCCCCATTCATCAAACGAAAAATTGCAGCTCTTTGATCAGCAAAACCATTTTTATTTCGGGTTTCCAAACCAATTATTTTATTTTTTAGTTGGCTCATCTTTTCAATAGTAACAGCATTCACTTCATCGGCAAACAGTACGATTAAAGCTGGCTCTTCCCGATCAAAGCTTAGGTTTTTATCCCATTTATATAAAGGTAAAAAATTTGACTTATCTTGTTTTAACACTTTTTGTTCTCCCTCAATCATTGTCCAGTCAGGAGCCTGATCTTCAGTCAGCTTTATGTCAGAACCCGATATTACCACCAGTTGACTATTACCTCCTATATTGAAAACAGGAACAGACTTTCTTCGGCTAAACCGGAATGGATTTATAGGTAAACTTCCAAACTCTTCAATTTTTGGATGATTTGTTCTTTCGGAAAAATAACCAGTCAACATTTTTGCTACGGGAATCTCGCATTCTGGTGGTTCAGTAAGAGATACTCTAATAGTATCACCAATACCATCAGCAAGTAAAGTCCCAATGCCAACAGCAGATTTAATTCGTCCATCTTCACCTTCACCTGCTTCAGTAACACCCAAGTGCAAGGGATAATTCATTCCCTCGTCGGTCATCTTTGCAACCAAAAGCCGGGTAGCTTGTACCATTACCATGGTATTACTGGCCTTCATGGAGATCAGAACATTTTCAAATTTTTCCGATTTGCAAATCCGAAGAAATTCCATAGCCGATTCAGCCATCCCTTCGGGGGTATCGCCAAAACGGCTCATTATACGATCGGACAAAGAGCCATGGTTAGTTCCAATTCTCAGGGCTGTATTGTGTTTTTTGCATATTTCAAGTAAAGGCAGAAAATCCTTTTTGACTCGTATTAATTCGGCTTCATATTCTGCGGGATTGTACTCATGAATTTCCGACTTTTTCGAATCAGAAAAGTTTCCGGGGTTAATTCTTACCTTATCTACAATTTTTGCTGCTTCGAAGGCAATTTTCTGGTTAAAATGTACATCTGCAACAATGGGTACAGATATTCCCTTCTCTCTGACTGAATCTTTGATTTTCGAAAGATTTTCCACATCACGAATGGATGGAACTGTAACACGAACAAGCTCAGCCCCTGTGCTGGCAGCTAAAAGTATTTGTTGTGTTGTGGCATCAATATCTGCAGTATTTGTATTAGTCATGGTCTGAACACTAACTGGAAATTCGCTTCCAATAAAAAGGTTGCCAACCTTAACCCGACTAGTTGTTCTGCGGTTGTATCCGGTATAATTTTTACAGTATTGTGTTCCCATATAAAAAAAGTTAGTCCTGTCAGGGTGACAGGACTAACAAAATTACAAACAATCAGCAATTTCTCTTACATCACAAATCCATCTCTTTATGAGATTTCAATAACCAAACCCAAATTCCTTATACAAATATATGCAACAAAAATATTCAATCAATTATATTTCAAATGTTTAAGCTCACTTATAATTAGTGATTTTGCTCACCAAAAAAAATTACTTTTTAATAAGTATATTCTATTGCAAGAGCTTTTTCGAGTGTTTCCTTACTGATTTCGTCTTTAATTATATAGCTGCGGGCACCTGCTTCAATCATTTGAACTATGTATTTCATTTCTGAATGAAAAGAAACAGCTATAATAACAAGATTTCGAAACTGCTGGGTAGCTTCGCGAGTAGTTTCTATGCCATTCATTTTTGGCATATTTATGTCCATAAAAACGGTATCGTAAAGTTTATTATTAAGTTCCAGAAGACATTCGTCGCCGTCTTTCACTATACTGATTTCATCAACTTGTTCCTGAAAAGAATCAAGCAGCATAAACTTGAGAGCTTTTGCAAAGTGTGGATTATCATCGGCTATTAAAATTTTTTGCTTCTTCATACATCACTACCTTATAAAGCAAAAGTAAAATTCAGGACATTTTATTCAAATAGCATTACTACCCATTCCGGTTCAGGTTTTACTTAAATTTGAATTAGTATTTACCGACAAAAAAAACAGGGCGACAAAAACGAATCTGCCACCCTGTCGTCTACCTAAATCCAACCAAACCCTACATCAAAATTATTAACCATAAAACAATCTATAATATATAAATTGTTAACCGGATTCGTATTTTGTAGCTACAAAAATAAATTAAGTATTGATATTATGTCGTGGTGTTTATACTTATTTTATACATATTAATACCCAATTTAATTTGGGTAAAAACCGACATTGTCAAATGCAAGATATTCTAAAACAATAGGTTTCAAAGATGTTAATTTTTCTAATGCGCTTATACATCGAATTTTACCAGCTCCTAAAGTGATAAATACCCTTCGGGCATGGGAAATAACTGAGCCAATTGACTTATCCGTAAACATTCCATCAAAATCAAGGATTACTTCAAAACCTTCTTTAAGGGATTTTACTTCCTTTCTGGCAAGATAAAAAGCCAATTCCAACTCCGATTTCATAAAATACCCCCTCAATTGAACCAGGAGCAGATTTTTTTCTTTATTAGCTTTTACTTTAAATGAATCAATCATATCGATTTTTTAAATCACTATACAAAAGTATTCAACAAAAAAACATTCTTTCTGATGAATACTACTCAAAAACACGTTGTAAATAACCAATTTTCAACCTGTGAAAGCCGTCTATCTGCATGGGGACTTACCGACAAATTATAGTTGTTGAGAAGAACATCTTCGCTGTATTTTCCTGATTATTTAAAAAAACAAAATGGAAAATATCGTTATTGCATTGTAATTGAATAGGTTATAATTAACACAAGAAATTGTTATCAGAAAAATTTAAATATTAGGTTCTGCAGATTAACAATATTTTTCAATAAAATCGATATGTTTCGGATATGCTTGTATGAGATCTTCTTTATCAAACATTTCGAAATCTTCAAATTCAAAACCCGGACTAACAACACAACTGAATACACTAAAGGAATTAGGCTCCTGTACTTCGGCAGCAAAGATATTCCCTGCAGGGATATGCATGGAAAAATATTCTGCCTTTTCAAGATTAGAGCCCAACATTTTTGTGTGTTTCTTGCCTACATGATCGATATACATGATTCTTACAGCACTCCCATAGTGAAAATACCAAAGCTCATCCGATTTCAAACGGTGAAGTCGGGAAATATCCTCGGAACGGAGTAAATAAAAGATACTGGTAGCTAACCTGCGAGATGACTTATAACCAACAGGCAGTTCATCCTTATTAATAAGAATGTTGGATCGAAACATTTCTTTATAAAATCCTCCTTCGGGATGTGGTTTTAGATCCAAATTCTGAATCCAATATTCTGCAGTGTTCATAAAGAAACAATTTTCAATGAAGATAATAAAAAAAGACACTCTCATACAACATAAAATAATTTTTCCTTTTTGTTTATGGAAACAGTTTTGAATTATTGAGCGATTATTTGTATATTTATTAATGTTCTCATTAACCAATCCGCCTAGTATATGATAGATTTGATTAAATATATGTCGGAAAGGCTTACCAAAGAAGGTGCAAAAGGTAAGGAACCCGGACCAGTAATAACGATATCCCGTCAGCATGGTTGTCCTGCAAAAACTATTGCTAAATGCCTTTCGGAAGAGCTAACCAATAAAAGTGTTGCACGGGGTAACAAATGTGTTAACTGGAAATATGTTACAAAAGAAATTATAAGTGAATCTGCCCGAGAACTTGAAGTTGAACCTTCGAAAATTAAATATGTTTTTGAATATGAACAAAAAGGATTAATAGATGATATCCTGGCTGCACAAAGCAGCAAGTATTATAAAAGTGATAAAGCTATCAGGACTACAATAGGAAGAGTAATTCGGAATATGGCAAATGAAGGAAATATTGTTATTGTTGGCCGTGGAGGGGTTGCCATTACCCGCGACATACCCCATTCTCTTCACATAAATCTTGAGGCCCCACTTGAGTGGAGAGTTTTAAGGACTTCCGAAAAATACAATATTTCAACTGAAGAAGCCGAAATAATGACCCTCGATATCGATAAAAAAAGAAAACAATTCAGGGAGTATTTTGGAGGTAAAAATACTGATTATCTGTGGTTTGATATTACATTCAATTGTATGACTATGTCAATTGAAGAAATCGTAAAAATTATAGTAAAAGCTGTTGAAACCAGAAAGTTTATCTGATATTGGATGAAAAAAACATTTTTATATTTTAAGAAGAAATTTTGAGATATAATATTAGTTTATATTTTTGTATGAGAGATATGGCAAAAGAATGGAAAATCTATTGATAGAAGGAACAGATACATTGCCTAGTGTAGAGATGAATTCCAATGGTGGGGTTAAAATCAAAGGTAGAGCTTTACCTGAAGATGCCGTAAGGTTTTTTCAACCAATCCTTACATGGATCAAGGAATATCACGGGAATGAAATTACAATCGATTTTAATCTGGAATATTTTAATACAAGCGTTTCAAAACAATTGCATGATTTCTTTAATTTGCTAAACCACAAGCCTCAAACTTGTAAAATTGATATCATTTGGCATTACGAAGAAGGGGACGATGAGATGCATGAATCAGGCGAAATTTATAAAGAGTTATTCCCTCGATTTAACTTCACTTTTCATCAATTCGAGGAAATACTCGAATAAAATGAAACACCTAAAACTGTCTGAATTTCTTGACTTTTAAAAAAAGACTTTTTAATAGTACTAAGTTATTTGTTATTGCTTTCCCGATTGTAAAGGTTTATATCATTCATTACATAGAACTTAAAAGTCTGGCGAAGGGGAGTATAATTTCTAAAACTTAATTTTCGTTACTTCGCTAGTATCCATACATTCTTCCAAAAGTTCACAAGGAGTTTTCTTAAAAACCGGATGAATAAAATCAGGTTCTATTTCACAAAGTGGTTCAAGAACAAATTTTCTTATCTGGAGTCGCGGATGAGGAACAACGATTTCAGGGGTTTGTATTATCACTTCATCATAAAAGAGAATATCAATATCAATTATTCTTGGTTCGTAAGAGGGTTTCGTCCTTTTTCGTCCCATTTCAGTTTCTATTTCCAGACATCTGGTAAGCATATCATGCAGCTTCATATGGGAAGCAACCTTTATAGCCATATTAAAATAATTTTCCGAATCGGCGTAACCCCAGGGTTCACTTTCATAAACAGAGCTTTGTAAAACAATATCGCCAACACTTGTTTTAATTTTATTTAAAGCAATAGTTAAGTTTTCAAGCTTATTCCCCAGGTTAGAACCTAACGATAAATAACACAAATGCTTCATAAAAATCCTTGTGGCATTTTAATTTGACAGGGTAAAAATATGTAATTTTAGCTTTTGTATTTCTTAACGAAAGAATTGAAAATGAAAAACTTTTTTGCTTCATTACTTGGAACCTTTGTAGGTATACTATTATCTCTGTTTGTAGTAATTATAATTGTTATTATAATGTTTGCCGGAATGTTATCATCAGGCAATAAAACAGAATCTTTGAAATCAAATACTGTTCTTTTTATTGAATTAAATAAACAAATAATTGATCGACAGCCAGAATCGCCTTTTAATTTAGCCAGTCTGCGCGATGATGCCCAAATTGGATTAAATGAAATTCTTATCTGTATCCAACATGCTAAAACAGATAAAAATATAAAGGGGATATATATAGAAACCAGTGTTATGAGTGCTGGCCCTGCTTCTTGTGGAGAA
>JAHEEB010000409.1 GCA_024640925.1 Bacteroidota bacterium
CCTGATGTTTGTGCTTTCTATGGTTTTTGAAAAAATTCTGTCGGTTTTTTGGAAAAGCGAAACAAATTGAGCCAACCTAATAGTTGGAAAATTTACGGGACGTAAGCGAAGAAACTTCCAGATATGGCTTTCAAGAGGCGATAACTGGTGTGCTTTTTTCAGGTATTCATATTCTTTTAACAAACTAGCCTGGTAATCGTCTTTTGCATTTGATAAAAATCCTGCCTGGCCAAATAGCAAAGCTTCCTGCACAAAAGGATTGCCGGAGTATTTAATTAATAGTTTCAAAGGGGTCGATTTGGCAAGCAATTCAAATGGTAAAGCATTTGTTTTGAAACCAAACCCCTTTGCTAAACCGATGTAGAAAGTCTCCTCCCAGTCTCCTTTGGTATAAGCGAGAATATCATTTATATACCGGGTCTTGCTTTCCAGTCTTTCAATGCAAAGCGTGTCGAGCCATATGCTTTTAAAAATTGTATCGACTGCTTTAATATCAGGGTTACATGGAATGGGTTGCTGTTTGCTTAGAATATCCTGGTATTTCTGGTAGTAGCGTTTGTCGAATTTTAATTCAATAGTTGGAATTTGTTCACCATTTGTCCTGAAAACAGGTTTATTGTTTTGAGCAACAACATGCAGAATTACATTGTCATAAGCGGCGTCTTTCTGGTGGTTGTGTGTTGCCCAGCTCGACGAGTCAACATGAATTTCTACATTTCCTGCCCATAACACCCCATTAATTCGAATCCGTGCATTAACAAAGTCGGGACCGGAATCTGAATTGTGCTGGCCTTGTGAAATGATCTCAACAGGTTCACCTGTATCGGAGATGATTTCTTTATCAAACAAACCTTGTTTCCAAATAAAATGTAAAAATTCTTCTTTCATAACATACCGTATTGCCTATGGGCATAAATATAGTACGAATTAATTAAAGTTAAAAAAACTGCCCCAAGTAAATTAATACCTGAGGCAGACAGTATAAAGATAGTTTAGAGATTCTTATTAATATCCTTCGTTTTGAGGGACTTTTGTGAGATTCAGGAACTCGTTTGGTATAGGCCAGCGAACATGTTGTGGAAGCATGTTGGCGCCAATTGCAGGACTGTTGGCTTGTACGCTTGAAATTAAAATTCCAAGGCGTTTTAGCATTGCGTAGCGATGTCCTTCATGACCTAACTCGCGTGATTGCTCTTCCAGTATGTTTTGTTCGTTCAGAGCAATAGGGTCAACACCAGCTCTTTCCCTCACAGCATCTAAGTATGGTTGACCGGCAGCTGTATTGCCTGCTCTCAAATAGGCTTCGGCGGCAATCAGGTAAGATTGCGATAGCCTGTATTGAATGATATTACGGTATCCTTCGGCTTCATCAACTGTTCGGCCCAAACTTCCATCTTCCCAGTATTTTGTAGTAGTGGGTTCAATAACTCTTACCCCAAGCCCGGCTGTTTCTGTCATGTTTTCTGCTGTTACCGTATCACCAATATTAACACCATCGGGCAATTCATCTACACCGGCACTGTCGATGTCGTATATCCAAAACCTTTTGTGCCATGCATTTAAACGTAAGTCTTTATTTTCAAATAGTGTCCAGTAATACTCAGTAACAGACAATCTTGCCCAAGGTCTGCCTCCTTGTGCGAATGATCTTTTAACTCCATTTACCCTGTCGTATAAAGGGCAAATCTGCATAGATGTCCTTTGTTTACCACCATTTAAATTATCATATTCATCTTTTGAGAACTGCCACGAAAAGATAATTTCACTGTTTTCCTGGTGTTGTGTTGAGAATACTTCATTTATAGGGGCTAGTTTATAAGCCGGATCATTAATTACCTTTACGGCCATATCAGCAGCGTCTGTCCAATTGCCCAAGTCCATATAAGTTAATGATAAAAGATGACGTGCAACACCTTTTGAAACACGCCCCCTGCTTGTTACATTACTAGCTTCGGGTAGAAGCTCGATTGCTTTCTGTAGATCTGAAACAATTAAGTCATATACTTCGCTTTTGTCGGTCAGGGTTACTGTTTCTTCCGGATCAGAAAATTCTTTGTCTGCAAGAACTATGTTGTCCCAATATTCAACCAGGTTTATATGAAAATAAGCCCTGAAGAAGTATGCTTCACCTAATACAGTATTTTTTCTGTCACCAGCAGGTGCATTGTCGATATTAGATATAATAGCATTTGCACGGCTAAGACCTGTATAATACCCGTTCCATATTGCCAATACACCAGTATTATCCGCGTCAAAATTGGAAAATGTCGCCATTTGGTTCCATACTGTCTGGTCAACAATGTTTGTTCCTGCTTTCACTTCATCGGTATAAAACAGTTTGTAGAGGCAATAATCGTTTTCGCTGTAAACAAAGCGACCCCTTTCATATACTCCGTATATGGCACCTTCCAAACCTTCCAGGCTCGTGAGCGTTGTGCTGAAAAGTAATTGATCTTGTGGTTCGATATTAATTATATCATCACTACATCTTGCGAAGGTTATTATCGCAATCAGCATTATCAGATATTTATATTTGTTTTTCATGTGTTAATTTTTTAATTGGTTTTTAAAGGTCACATGGAATAGCCATGAGTTAATCATTTATGTGATATCTTATTTCTTATGGCTATTTCATATACTATTATTTTCAAATGTGAACTAGAAATTAATATTTGTTCCGAATGACCATGTTTTAACTGTGGGGAAAGATCCATAAGTGCTTTCTGGCGAATACGAATCTTTGTAATCGGTAAAATATTTAAGGTTATTCCCGCGGATGTATACCGATATACTCTGAACCGGAGTTTTCTTAAGAAATTCACGGGGTAGGGTATATTGCAACGATATATTTCGAAGGGCTATAAAAGAAGCATCTCTCATTTTTACGGCAGTTTCGTATGCATATGTCTGACTTACATTTGGTTGTGGAAACTCATTGGATGGGTTTCTCGGGGTCCAGTAGTCAACTTTTACCTGGTTATCACGACTTACCAGGTTTCCATAGAAACCATTACATTTTTCAACTCCCTGTACACTCTCAAAAAGTATTGAGAATTCAAAATTCTTATAACTGAAGGAGTTTTGAAGCCCGCCATACCATTCGGGGGTAGGGCTGCCAACAAATGTTTTGTCTGCTGAAGTGATAACACCATCGCCATTTACATCCCTGATTTTAGGATCGCCTGGTCCATAGCCACTTCTGTCAGGATGCATACTGGTGGCTATTGCCTCTTCGCCAGTCTGGTAAATTCCAATAAAATCATAATCGTATATTACATCAATATCCTCGCCGATAAACCAACCATTGGCAATATCACTTATAGGATTTCCTTCTGCATCTACGCTCGAACGGTTCAAACTAACAATTTCGTTTTTGTCTTTTGCCCAGTTTACAGAGATTTCCCATTTAAAGTCACCATCAAGTACTTTGGCTTTAACATTTGCCTCAATTCCCCAGTTTTTGGTTTCTCCAACGTTGCTGATTGTTGTCCTGAAACCAGTGGTAATTGGAATAATTTCAGGCAAAAGCAAGTCAGTAGTGCGTGTTTTATAATAATCAAAAGAGCCTGAAATTCTATTGGTAAGCAGGCCAAAATCAAACCCTGTATTAAATTGTCTGCTTTCTTCCCATTTAATGCTTTCGTTTCCGAAATTGCCTGTAGTTTTTCCGGAATATCCTTTACCATTAAACGAATACATGGAATTACCTGTCAGAGATATGTATCCATAATCCGCAATACGGTCATTTCCCATTACCCCATAACTGATGCGATATTTGAGCAAACTAATAATTTTATTGTCTTGCAGAAAAGATTCGTTACTGGCATTCCAGGCAAATGAAGCGGAGGGAAAATTACCAAATTTATTGTTTTCGCCGAACTTGGAAGAACCGTCTCTTCTCATTGTGAGAGTTAGGTTGTACCTGGAGTCATAGCTATATCCTAATCTTCCGACATAATAAACTTTGCCCCACTCTAACGGGGTTGTAGTAGTAGCTAAGGAAGGAAAGGAATAATATCCTAGCATATCCAGCAGTTCTCCTTGATCATATTGATCATCTGCTTTTAGTGTGGAGGAATTGAAGGTCTGGAAACCATAAACAAAAGTTGCATCCAGGGAATGTTTATCAAGAAAAGATTTTTTATAATTTACAATATTATCGAGCAGATAGGTATTGGCTTCTACGTTTTCAAATTTCATGGTGCTGTATGCTCCATCGTTATATTTATCAGTTGTAAACCTTCTCGACTTTTCAATTCGTTGTTCAATAAAACCATTAATTCTATATGTAAGTCCTTTAATGATAGCAAACTCGACATAAGGATTAATATAGTTTCTTGAAATTTTTCTGTCGGCCATCGATTCCTTGTACATATAATAAGGATTATTCTGGAACTGATCTCCCTTTACGGTTCGAACCAATGCTCCGGTTGAATCATAAATTCTACCAAGGGGTGAGTTGCCAATAAAATCGGTAAAATCAGGGTTATCCTGGTAAAGAACGGCAGAATTCCCGGTTTCGTCAGCATTACTTTTCGAAAGCTGGACTTTTACACCAGTTTTTAGAAATTTATAAGGCGAATATTCCGAGTTACAGCGAAGAGAATAGCGGTTATAATCTGTTTGTGGCACAATACCCTTTTCAAGGTAAGCATCACCATTCATATAGTAAGTGAATTTATCGGTTCCTCCAGACATGGAAACACCGGCATTTCTTACATTTCCCTGTCGAAGCACTTTATCATGCCAGTTAATTTCGTTTCCTGCATTCCAGTTGGCTAATTCAACCGGATCGGTAAGAACATCAGCTAAGGTATTTGGTCTCCCGGCTCCTTCAGCTGCATCCATTTTTAACTGAACGTATTCTTTTGCATTAAACATGGTGGGTAACTGGGTCAATTCAGTTACTCCATATGAGGCATTTACTGAAATAGAAGGTTTTCCCTGGAATCCGTTTTTAGTGGTTATAAGAATAACTCCATTGGCTCCGCTTGTTCCATATATCGAAGCAGCAGCAGCATCCTTTAAAATATCAATTGAAGCTATATCAGCAGGAT
>JAHEEB010000410.1 GCA_024640925.1 Bacteroidota bacterium
TCCTTTACTCCTAATTCAAAGGGAATTACACATTTGAATTCTGGTACTGCATACTTTATTTTTGAGTTATCAAAAATCATACTGTGAGCTTTATCTCCAAGCAATCCATCACCTATTTCCTTGTCATAACCGGCAATTATTGATGAGGGGACATGAAAAAGTTCGGTTTCTGTATCGAAAGCTGAGGCAACAAACTCATAAATCTGGTTCCATGTGAGCCATTCATCAGAGGTAATATGAAAAGTTTCGTTCATAGCTTTTTTATTTCCCAGTAAACCTACAAGGCCCACTGCAAAATCGCGGTGATTAGTTAAAGTCCAGAGGGATGTACCATCGCCATGAACAACAACAGGTTTGCCATCAATCATACGTTTTACAGTTGTAAAGCCACCTGTAATTGGTATGGTTGTTCTGTCATATGTATGGGAAGGACGAACAATTGTGAACTTCATTCCATAACTATAAGCTTCGGAAGACAACACTCTTTCACAGGCAATTTTATCTCTTGAGTATTGCCAAAAAGGATTATCAAGAGGAGTTCTTTCTGTAACCGGCAGCGATGTGGGAGGAGTTTGATAAGCTGAAGCAGAACTTATGAAAACATATTGAGTCGTTTTGTCTTTAAATAATTTGAGATTGTTTACAATGTGATCAGGAACAAAAGAAATCCAGTCAACTATTGCATCAAACTGGTAATCTTCAAGGACTTTCTGTGTCTGATCGAAATCTCGTATATCAGCAATAATGCTTTTCACTTCTATGGGTACAGGTCGTATGTCATTGGAAATTCCCCTGTTTAGGTGATAGAGCTCCACACCTCTTTTTACACAGAGATCAGTGCATGCTGAGCTGATTATTCCTGTTCCACCGACAAATAAGATCTTCATCGATTTACTGTTTCTGGTTAATAACAACTAATATACGAATATTAAATGTAGAATGAAAGTGTAGAATGTAGAATGTGTAAAGAAGTTTGATGTACTTAAAATCCGGGCTCTTAAACTATTGGCATGTACAGTGATTATTTAAAATTATGAACAATACCAATGCAGGCTTCAGAGAAATCGGCCTGTCCGAAGTTTGCATTTATTGTTGCACCAAAAAAAAGATTGGTTTTGGGTTTTTTGCTTGTGTTAATCAAGTAGTAGTTCAATCCCAGTTTTGTGTTAAAAAGTTGTTTTAACCAATAATCAGTATCGATTTCACCTTCCATTACTGTGTAATGCCTTCTGAAGAAAGGTTTATATAAGTTCAAACCACCCTCTATATCAAGTCCGATATGACCAACAAGAAATTCGCACCCAAGAAAAAAATACAGGTTCGAAGCATTTAATTTGGGTTTTTCGTAATATTCAGAGTCAATTGGATTGAGGATATTATAATAATACTGACGATAGAACCTGCCAGCCAGACCGGCTTCAACCTTTATTTGTTGCCTGAAAATTATGCCGGTAGACAGAGAGATGGAACTTACCAATCGTTTTTGTCCACCCACTGGGCCTCCTGCATTGCCGTATTCGTGAAACCCAACTCCATTGCGTACCATATAGTAATACGATCTTGTAAAATCTACCGGTAACTTACTTGATTTTGGGTGAAAGTGGGGATCAATCCTCTTGGGATAGATTTGTGCAGTAATACTAAGTACCCCCTGGTTCAGTCCTATATTCGGCAGTTGGGTGTGCCCATTTGAACTATGAAGATATCCACTTCCGATTTGTACCGACATATGTTCTGTAACCAATAACGAATAATAAATGAATGCCTGAAAAGACCATGTATATCCCGAACCAATTACTTTATTTGTTCTGTTTTCTAACTCATTATGAAACTTCGTAAAATGCGAACACCCAAGTCCTATCTTAAAAAAAACCGAGTTGTTTAACCGGTTAGCCGTATTGAATATAATATATGGCATAAGGCTATATTGATTCCCAAAAACAGAATCATTACCCAGATTGCTTGCACTAATTGTTACGCCTGTAAACGGGAAATTATAGAATGATGCCCATTTTTTTTTCGAGGTAGAATTGTTAAGCCAACCAAGACTAACACTAAAAGAACTTGAGTATGACGATTCAGGAAAATTGGAATGGTTCTGCACCAACAAGCCTCTCATATACTCAGGACTAAAATAAAACGCAGAATGAGTTGTCGAGGTGTTTTCCTGGGCATTTACAATTGTAAGGCATAGTATCAGTCCGATAATAATCGTTTGAAATTTATTTAAATAATCTCTGCAATTCATGGTTTATTTGTGTGCCACCAAGGTATTATAATTTATGTTTTTACTAAAAATCATTATAAACATTTTACTGAAATAAGTTTTTTTAAATTACAATGAATCCTCACCATGTAGTGGTGTTATAAATTATTTGTTAAATATTTCCTTGTCAAAGTGCTAAAAAAGTACAACTTAGAAAAGCTGAACCAGAAAAGAAAAATTACAGGTGTAAAATTTTCATTAATATTTCATCCCTATTATTATCTTTGCATCGTTTTTCAACAAAAAAAGGTTGTGATGTTGTATAATCTTTTGTTATCAAGGCTCTTAGCAAACTTACCAGGAATAATATCCCTAACAGACGAGTGCACTTCCTTCAACCTGCCTGATATTTTTCAACCAACCCCGCGTACTATTTTTAACAAACATTCTTACAGAATCTGATTTTATAATAATATAGTAACAATGAGTAGCGAATCATTAGTCTTATTTTTCATTATAGGCGTTGTACTAGTAGGAGGAGCAGTTGTTTTTGCCTCTTTTCTGGCGCCGAAATCGTTTAATCCGGTTAAATCAGAACCATACGAGTGCGGTATTCCAAGCGAAGGCCCCGCATGGATACAGTTTAATGTTGGTTATTATCTTTTTGCCATCATTTACCTGGTATTTGATGTGGAAACTGTTTTTATATTCCCTTGGGGAACTGTAATGAGAGAAGTTGGAATGAGAGCATTTATCGAAATTCTGATATTCTTTTTTATTCTTGCTTTGGGATTATTGTATGCATGGAGGAAAGGAGCTTTGAAATGGCAGTAAAAATAAAATCAATGAAATATGAAGATTTCGATGATAACGATTCATTAGAAATCTTAAGAAAATCGGGTGGCAATATTCTTTTGAGCACCGTCGACAATCTTGTTAACTGGGGAAGGGCAAATTCTCTGTGGCCTTTAACTTTTGCTACCAGTTGTTGCGGTATTGAAATGATGGCTGCTGGTGCTCCACGTCAGGACTTTTCAAGGTTTGGTATTGAAGTATACCGTGCAAGTCCACGACAGGCTGATGTAATTGTAGTTGCAGGCACCATTACCTATAAAATGGCTCCTGTTTTAAAGAGGTTGTATGACCAAATGGCCGATCCGAAATACGTAATTGCAATGGGTGCATGTGCAATAAGTGGTGGTCCGTTTTATTATAACTCATATTCGGTACTTCGTGGTGTCGATAAGATTATACCTGTGGACGTGTACGTACCCGGTTGTCCGCCCCGCCCAGAAGCCTTGTTCTATGGGATTTTGCAGCTTCAAAGAAAAGTTAAGGGCGAGTCTTTTAAGGAAGTACGCGATCCGGAAAGAGATGTTATTAAATAAAATTTAAGGTAACTCCTGACTCAGTGCTTCTTCATTTGGAAGCCCAGGAATGGAGTTGCTGAAACTTTATATTTCAATGGAAAAACAAGAATTAAAGGAGAAAATCGTAGGTTTGGGTATCAATGCTGAAATTGTAGAAACAAGGCAGTATCTCGAAGTAATTGTTCCTGCAGAGGCTCTCCACGAAACAGCATTAAAACTCAAGAGTTCATCCGGACTTCAATTTGATTTTCTTTTGAGCGCAACTGCAGTCGATTGGAAAACTCATTTTGCGGTTGTATATCATTTTACTTCATCGGAATTACACCATGTACTAATAATGAAGGTAAATATTAACGATCGAGAAAACCCTGAGGTCGATACTGTATCTGATATTTGGGCAACAGCAGAATTTCAGGAAAGGGAGATATTTGATTTGTATGGCATTAAATTCCGTAATCATAAAGATTTGCGCAGGTTGTTCCTCGAAGATGGTTGGGGTTTTCCATTGCGTAAGGACTATACCGACGAGAATATGTTAGAATTGAAGTAAGCACTTATGGCATTTGATATGACGGAAACTGTAAAAAATATAATTGTTGAGGATGAGAATAAAGGTTACACTATTAATCTCGGACCTCAACACCCTTCAACTCATGGGGTTATGCGCTTTGAAACAACATTGCAAGGCGAAATAGTTACAAATATTCGCCCTCATTGCGGATATATCCACAGGAGTATTGAAAAGATGTGCGAAAAAGATACCTATCAACAGATTATTCATCTTACCGATCGGATGGATTATATCTCAGCGCATATGTACAATGAGGCTGTATGTCTTTGCGTCGAAAACGCACTGGGCGTAGAAGTTCCTGAAAGAGTTAAATACATCCGTACTATTCTCGATGAGTTAACCCGCATACAAAGTCATGAGTTATGGTGGGCAGCTTTTGGCATGGACCTTGGTGCAGCAACCACCTTTTTCTATGGATTGCGCGACAGGGAATATATCCTTGATATATTTGAAGAATCTTGCCATTCAAGGTTCCTGCAGAGTTACAATACTCCTGGTGGGTTAATGTTCGATATACATCCTAATTTTCAGAAAAGGGTAAAAGATTACATTAAATACCTGAGGAAAAAACTTCCTGAATACGACAAATTGATAACAAATAATGTCATTTTTCACCAGCGCTCAAAAGGTATAGGCATATTGAGCAAAGAAGATGCTATTTCATATGGCATTACCGGTCCATCAGGAAGAGGATCGGGATTTTCCTGCGATGTACGTAAGATAGCACCTTATAGTGCTTATTCACATGTCAATTTCGAAGAAAAGCTGGCTACCGAAGGTGATACCTTTGCACGATATCAAGTGCGCATAGCGGAGATGTGGGAATCAATGCTTATTATTGAACAACTCATCGACAATATTCCTGAGGGAGATTTTACGGTAAAAATGAAACCGATTATTAAACTAC
>JAHEEB010000411.1 GCA_024640925.1 Bacteroidota bacterium
TTTACACCTTATACTATGTTTAATCTACTTATGTATCAAAACGGGGTTCACCTGATGTTTATATTCCATCCGGAGGAGCGACCTGTATGGAGTTTGCCTTATTTAAGACCTTGAATTTATTAAACCTTAATGAATAAACCGATTTGTATTTTGTGGGATTTTTACGATATGTTTCTAAATCTTTAAAGGTTTTTTGATCCATAAAAGGAAGAAGGGGCTGATCCAACTCAAATAATTTTGGTAATGCTTTTTTAATTATGTTATCCCATTTTTGGTAATTCTCATCAAAATCGGTAGGTTTCAGCACTCCACGACAATTCTTTTCTTTACAGCAAAGAAACATCTCAGCTTCAAGGTTAAAAATACCATATTCATCGGTAATTTCCTCTCCCGGATAAATGTCACGAACTGCAATTTCAAATCCATATCCTGTGCTTATTGTATTAAAGTTACAGCAATGGTTAACATATTTGCCAAAATCCCAACTAAGTATTTTGTTGCCATTTTCATCGGTATAGCAATACTTGTCAATTATATCTTGTATATGGGGGTTATGACTCTTAAAATCACTTTCGTTAACAACAATTTCAAGGCTGTCTTTGATATAGGTAATAGTTCCTTCAGGAATTAACTTTGTGGCAAAGACACCATATCCTATGGCATCGCTAATGTGCCTTAATTCGGTAGATGGATGAATCATTTTTATCGAAAAACAATTTTTTAATATCTATGACTTCATTTTTTATTGAGAATTCCCTTTTTCAAACTGAAACTATTCCTTCCCATCTGAATCAGCCAGGCCTTATACACCTAATGCTTCATTTTTTCGCAAAGTAAATGCAAAAAATAAAAAAAAACTTGTTTTGAAATAAAAAATGAAGAATACAGAACTATATTCTTGAAATTTTAGCCCCAAGGACATTTAATCTCGAATCGATTTGTTGGTATCCACGGTCGATTTGGTCAATATTATGGATAATGCTTGTTCCTTCAGCCGAAAGTGCAGCAATCAGTAACGCCACGCCTGCCCTGATATCGGGCGATGTCATGATTGTAGGCCTTAGTTTATACTGGTGATTTAGCCCTATAACAGTAGCCCTGTGAGGATCGCAAAGTATGATCTGGGCACCCATATCTATAAGCTTATCTACAAAAAACAAACGACTCTCGAACATTTTCTGGTGAATAAGAACACTTCCTTTTGCCTGTGTAGCAACAACAAGTATAACACTAAGCAAATCAGGGGTAAGCCCTGGCCAGGGGGCATCATCGATAGTCATAATAGAACCATCGATAAATGTTTCTATTTCGTAATTCGTTTGTGAAGGGATATATAAATCGTCTCCTTTAAGCTCGAGTTTAATTCCCAGGCGTTCAAAAGAACGAGGAATAATACCCAGACTACTGAAGGAGACATCTTTAATAGTAATTTCGGAACCTGTCATTGCAGCCAGTCCAATAAAGCTGCCCACTTCTATCATGTCAGGCAACAGCCGGTGATAACAACCATTGAGTTTGTCTACTCCTTCGATTGAAAGCAGGTTTGAACCGATTCCGTATATTTTAGCTCCCATACTTGTGAGCATTTTGCAGAGCTGTTGAACATAGGGTTCGCAAGCAGCATTATATAATGTTGTGGTACCTTCTGCTAAAACAGCAGCCATAATCAGATTGGCTGTACCTGTAACCGAAGCTTCTTCGAGAAGCATGTACTTGCCTTTCAGCTTTTTTGCTTCAAGAGAAAAAAAATCTTCTTTCAGATCGAAATTAAACTTAGCACCAAGTTCTATTAATCCATTAAAATGGGTATCTAATCGTCGTCGGCCGATTTTATCTCCACCGGGTTTTGGCATATATCCTTTACCAAATCGTGCGAGTAGAGGACCAATTATCATCACGCTTCCCCGAAGACTGGAACTTTTCTTCCGGTACTCGTCACTAAGTAGAAAATTTATATCAACCTTTTCAGCCTTGAAACTGTATTTCCCGGTATCAACTTTATTTACCTCAACACCCATGTCAGCCAAAAGGCCAATAAGGTTGTTAACATCAAGAATATCGGGAATGTTATCGATAATTACCTCATTGGGGGTGAGAAGTGTAGCACAAATAACCTGAAGGGCTTCGTTTTTAGCTCCTTGTGGAATAATGTCGCCTTTAAGCCTGTTCCCTCCTTCTATACGGAATGAACCCATCAGGTGTAACGATTAAAATGGAATTATTTAATTTTTTTTGTGAATGGTTTTTTCTTTTTGCCTTTGTTTAAAAGCTCACGGGTTTCGCTGAGTCTTATTTTTGTCATGTCGATTTTGCCTTTGCTCAAAACATTGAAATCTTTCATTATTACCTCATCATCAACCGATTCGCGATTCCATGTAAGGTATGATTTTTTCATGTGGTTAGCAATGATATTGATCAGCCTGTCTTTTGTTTCCCCTTCCTGAAGCTCAGATACAGCATCAATTATTAGCTCTATGGATTTGCCATAATGTTTATATCGTATGGTATGTGTACCGTAAGGAACAATTTTTGGTTTTTCAAGAAAAGTCTCTGGTCTTGGAGGGTCATATGGATAATCGATATCCAGATCAAAATCAGCAATGAGAGCCAGATGGTCCCATAATTTATGTTTAAAATCATTAATATCACGTAAGTGCGGGTTTAAATTACCCATAATAGCAACAACTGAGTGTGCCAGGCGGTTTCTTTCGGCCCTGTCCTCGATCGCTTTAATATAATCGACCATCATGTGTATATTCCTGCCATATTCAGGAAGGACCAGCTTTTTTAGACTAGTTGAATATTCGAACGCCATAAATTTTTATTATTTTTTACAAAACTAATGATAATATTTGAGAATATGATCTGTCAGCATCATACATTCTTTACAATCCGTAGTTTAGCAAATTTTAATAACAATTGTTTCTCCTGCTGAATCTGTTGAAAGAACACAGTAGCTTTCCTGTCTGGTATATTGCCTTCAATATTTACCACTTTCCCTCTTCCGAATCGTTGATGTTCAACGGTCATTCCCAACAAAATAGTTTCTGGCGGGTCTGGGACAAAATTCTGATTCTCAAGGTTTGCCATTTGGGGGACAACTTTTTGGGTAACTTTTGGGATAATACTTTGAACATTGTCCGGTTTTTTTATACGTTGTGCAAATACTGTTGTTGAAGTATCACTTTCTCTGGGTTGAAAGAAGGTTTGTTCTTTCTTAATTGAGGCAGTCCTTTGTCTGCGTGGATCTTCAGGCCATTCGATAAAATCCTCTTTTATTTCAGACAAGAATCTGCTTGGGAAACTTTCGCTGGGGGTGCCCCATTTGTAGCGGCTCTGGGCATAGCTCAGGGTAACCCTTTTCATAGCCCTGGTTATGGCAACATAAAACAAACGCCTTTCCTCCTCAATATCCGAAGGGGATTCCATTGACATATGGGATGGAAATAATTCTTCTTCCATTCCGGTTACATAAACATATTTAAACTCTAATCCCTTTGCTGAGTGAATGGTCATTATGGTTACCTTGTTTTTGTCTTCATCTTTCTCATTGTCGTTATCGGTGAGCAATGAAACATCTTCCATGTATTTGTGTATGGTCATTTCTTCACCCTGTTCCCGCGATGATTCGACAAAATCGCTTATACCATTTAGCAACTCTTCGAGGTTTTCGACCTTGCTTCTTTCTTCGGGGGTAGTTC
Organism: Bacteroidota bacterium; assembly: GCA_024640925.1. GTDB lineage: Bacteria > Bacteroidota > Bacteroidia > Bacteroidales > UBA10428 > UBA10428. The sequence continues at coordinate 3,702 of JAHEEB010000411.1, forward strand.
CATTGTGCAAATCCTTGAGAATACCGCTTTCTATGGCCATGCTCTGAGCAAGCTTATAGGCATCGAGCTCCTTCGATTTGTTTTGAAATTCAATAACCATCCTGGCAAAACCTATCAGTTTGGAAACAGTACCCTGGTTAAATCCCAGGTTCGCATCAGAAAGGTGTAAAATAACATCCCAAATACAAACCTCTTTCTCATTAGCAAAAGCTTCAAGCTTGTCGAGAGTGGTCTTCCCGATTCCTCTTACCGGATAATTAATGATACGTTTGAGTGCTTCGTCATCCTTTGGGTTAATAATCATACGCAAGTAAGAAAGCATATCTTTTATTTCCTTTCTTTGGTAGAATGATATACTTCCATATACTTTATAGGGAATATTTCTTTTCCTCAAGGCCTCTTCGAAGATACGCGACTGGGCATTTGTGCGGTAAAGTATGGCAAAATCTTTGTACTGGGCCTGTTCAGAATAAAGCGTATCAAAAATAGAGTTTGAAACAATAAAACCTTCTTCTACATCGGTAAAGGCTTTGAGGATGGCAATCTGCTCTCCATCCTCATTATCGGACCAGACCTTTTTCTTTATCTGCTTCGAATTTTTCTCAATTACACTATTTGCAGCATTGACAATAGTTTGTGTGGATCGGTAGTTTTGTTCCAGTTTAAAAAGGTTGTATTCGGGATAGTCTTTTTTAAAGTTGAGAATATTTTCAATAAGTGCTCCTCTGAATGAATAGATGCTCTGGGCGTCGTCGCCAACCACACACACATTTTTATGAACAGAGGCCAGTTTTTTCACAATCAGGTATTGCGAGTAGTTTGTATCCTGGTACTCATCAACAAGTATGTAACTGAACTTATTTTGGTATTTGCTAAGTACCTCGGGAAAATCGCGAAAAAGGATATTCGTATTCAGAAGCAGATCGTCGAAATCCATAGCACCGGATTTCCTGCACCGCGAAGCATAAAGTTTGAAAATTTCAGCAGTCATCGGACGCCTTTTCATCTGATCGTTCTGCCGGACTTTTTCGTTTGAATAATAGGCCTGGGGGGTAATCAGGTTATTTTTTGCTGAGGAGATACGTCCCAGGATATCGCCCGGTTTATAAATCTTATCGTCTAGTTTTAATTCAGCAACTATAGATTTTATAAGACTTTTCGAATCGGAAGAATCGTAAATCGAGAAGTCAGAAGGGTATCCAAGCTTTTCCGATTCGGCACGCAGGATACGGGCAAAGATAGAATGGAATGTTCCCATCCATAAATACCTTCCAACATCGGAACCTAGTACCTTATTGATGCGTTCTTTCATCTCCCGGGCAGCTTTATTAGTAAAAGTGAGCGCCAGAA
>JAHEEB010000412.1 GCA_024640925.1 Bacteroidota bacterium
CTATTTTATTTTCCGACCTCACCATCCTTAATTTACACCATTGGCTTTCCGATAATAATCCAAAAAGAAGATATATCCTGCTTGTTTTTCATCTATGTTTGTCTGAAGATAAGCTTGTGCGCCATTGTTGCTAATTTAATTACGCTGAGGAAAATTAATAAAAAGGGCCTCTCTTGCTTTACAACAATAGAAGCCCCAATCATTTTACAACGAGCTATTCTTTAATTACACTATAATGGTTGGTTTGTCCGTTGGAAACTATACGGATATAATAGATTCCGGGCTGCAACAGTTCAAGCATAAGAGTATTTTCCCTGTTATAAAGTTCCTCGCTATATACAAGAGCACCATTCAAATTGAATATTTCAATTTTTGCACTTTCTTCATTAGTCAGTTGTATGTTCAGGTTTTCAGTGAATGGATTTGGATAAATTACTATATCCGAATTTTCATTTTTTGCATCCGGTTCAAATTCTTCCTCTATTTCCATTTCTCCTGATTTAAGTTTCTTATGGGGTTTTGTTATATAAAAAGTAATCGATTTTGATATCCCCTGATAATAATTGCATCCATGCCTGGTATAAGGTACAGCTGTTATCGTATACTCTCCTTTTTTCGGAGTCCATCCAAAATGATTACCCATGAAATCGCCAAATAAAGTATACGGATCAGTAAAGTCAACCTGTTGGATTGTCTGTTTTCCTTTCATTTTAAAATAAACAAATCTGGCTGTACTGTCAATGTTTGCACGTATATTTACCCACTTCGTTTTTAATTGATTGGCATCGATAGTATCGTTATTGTATATTTCAAACATATCGGTATCGTTTATTGCATTAACCATAGTGAAACTATTCACCTGCAGCGGCCTGGTGAAGTCAATACCAATAATTACAGGATCGTGATCGGAAGAGCAGAATGGATTTGGTTCATACAAACTAACGATTTGATTGGCTGATTTATATTCCACATTATAATCAAGAATACGCGGTTCCGAAGAGTTTATATTCCATTCGGTAACTCCCTTTATATCAGACAGCATGCTTTCGCTGACTAATGCATGATCGAGGTAGCCATGCTGAGCATCATAGACATAGGAGTATGCACTATCGCCTTTAAAAAGCTTAATTGCATTGGTATAACCGGCTGCTTCTATTGCTGCAATCGGATCTTCTTTAGCATAGGAATTCATATCCCCGATAATTATTACTTTGTCGTTTCCAGTACCTGTTGGATCAGTAGCCAGCCATTTTACTAATGCTGTAGCAGCTTTTGTACGGGTAACATTACAATTACTCTGCCCATCATTCATATCAAGGTCTCCAATATCGGCACATGATGAGCCCCTTGATTTCAGATGATTGACGGCAACTGTAAAAGTCTTACCAGAACATAACTCACGGAATGACTGTGCAAGAGACGGACGATTTTTAGTATCGACAAACTCAGTATCAACCGATGAATCAAGTATTTTAACTGCATTCACCGGTTCCACCTTAGTTGTTTTATAGATAATTCCAATCGTAATTTCATCGGTTCCTATTTTTGATAATCCGGGGTTGATGAAACGATACAAACTATCTCCCAAAGCTATATTCAGCCCATTTACCAAATCTTGTATGGCACTGGTTTCTTCATAACCATCGTTCTCAATTTCCATTAAACCGAATATATCGGCATCAATTTCAAGCATAGCAGCAATAATCTTATCTTTTTGCCGATTAAACTCTAACAGGGTATTAGCACCTCTTGATGTTGGGAAACCACCACCCAATCCATCGCCATTGAAATAATTCAGGACATTGAAGCTTGAAACCTTTAATGTACCTTTTGTTTCTTCAGGTCCTGTAGTTCTCGGATTATTTTCTGCAATAAACTCAGGTTGACTGGTTGATTCAATCCGGTATGTTCCATAACCATATGACAGTGGACCAATAATATTGGTTACACCATAACCGGTGCGAAGAGTATTTGAAGCGGACAACCCGGGGGAGGGAAAGATGACAGGATCGGGGTTTTGCATGTTACTGCCATCATCTAGTGTTATTCGGTTTAGATTGTTTGCATTCTGGATAGCATTAGCTTCAACACCTGGATTTGCTATCTGTGTGGGAATTATAAGCCTATCGCTGCCGGAAAGAACCAGCTCATCATACCGGCCAAGATCGTAATTGTCTGTTACCGATATTTTACCTTCAAGAGAAACCAGCATACCTTCGAATTTTTCAGGTGCTGCTACTGAATCAAAGGGTAAATGAAGGCTAACCACTTCTGGCAAAACATTACCCGACGATAAAATGCTTACCATTGTAAGATCTTTCATTTCAGTTAAACCGGAATACTCGACAACTTTTCCTGTAACCTGAACTAAGTCGCCTGTGTTCACATCTGCGAGCATAGCAGGATCATACACGAATATTCCTTCTGATGTATTAATATCTGCATCGGCATTTGTGTCCTCTTCCTGTACAAAATATCCGTTTAAACCAGTACTTGTCTGGAAATCGGCAATTACAATACCTTCAATAATCCGAACAGCATCTACTTGTGGCGACACTAATCCATTGCCCTGAATATCGTGTATATATGCATACTCAACTGGAGTAATAACACAGTTCGTTTCACCGGGTGTATCGGAACCTGCAGCAATATCGAATTCCCCAATTTGCCATGTAGAATTACAATCTCTGTAAATATGAGCGGGTACATCACTACCATCGGGACCAACTGTTACTGAACTATAGACCAGATCACCGGAGGTTAAACTGACTATAAAAGCAACCTCGTCAATGATACCTTCCCAAGGTATCCTATCTAATGCGCCATCATCATTGGTATCAAGATCATCTCCTGTAGAACCGGTGAAATTATATGCAAGGAGATGGGTTACATTATCGCCGTTTTCAAAATTTAACAATGATATTACATCAGGTGTAACAATAGTCATAGTTGATTCTCCGATAAGTAAAAGACTGTCTGCCAGAATAGTGAGACTATCAAGGATAATCACCGCTTCAATCACCCCGCTTCCCTGTGCTGTTGTTCCATCGCCAATAACAACATATGTCAACCCTGTTAAAGATGTTCCCGGAGACCCTTTCAGTTCTATGTATTCATCGTTATCCGTTGAAGTCTGATCAGTTCTGATCTCATTAATCAGAACAGATGGTATAACAATACCCCCGAAATTTTGTGCTGTGTTAATAGTCCCAAGTGTATTAGGCTCTGCGCTACTCCAGGTAAAATCTCCATATAATATGCCCGTTCCGGTCAACTGAAGCGAATATCCTTTCGTAGTGGAGGAACTTTCGGACACACCAATGTCCTGGCTCAACATCCCAATTGCCGGTCCATCCGTAGCAGTAAATGTACCCTCATAACTGATGAATTGGAAAACACTATCGCCATTTATTAAAGCAATGCCATCAGGTGCTCCATTTTGAATACCATTTGCAGGATAAGTAATAAAGATAGTTCCATAACCACCTTGTTGGTCAGGTATTATTATAGAGTCGAAAGTGTACAAATTATATGATGCTCCATTACTACCATTGTATAAAACCACGGACCAGTTGTTCAGGGAAGTACCTGAATGGCCAGCGATTTCAATGGCTTCAAGAGAGTCTGTACCTGAATTATCGTAATGTATTTCATTAATAAATACATTTTGGCCGAACCCCTGAATAAAGGTTCCCAGCATGAAAAGAATGACGAATAGGGTTTTTGCTTTCATAATAAATTTTTTATATATTAGGTAAACAGATAGAAAGAAACCATAGGTAATGATTATCCTATGTGGCCTGGTATACAAAAGGGAAAACAGATTTATTTAGTAGTAATGAGATTTAAATATAAGGTACTAATTATCCTTGTATTAATAAAGGATTATCATAAGATTTCATATCTTTATTTTTACTAAATTGAAAACATATGATTAAAATTATTAACAAAGAGACCCGTGCTATACTTGGAACAATATCAGAGGAAGAATTCCAATTCTTGATAGATCAGCTTGAAGAAGAGGGTATTAGTGATAATGATTATTACGTAAACCAGGAAACACTGGATTATTTTTCAGAACAGGGGCTTTCAGGCCAATTAATGGACATACTTAAAAAAGGTTTAGGTAATCAGGAAGAAATGGATATTGAATGGATGAAGGAATAACTTTCGCTAATCGATGGAATTCTCAAACCCAAGAAAATAAGAATACGGCTTAGAGGGTTTCTATTTGTCAAAAAACAATTCCAATTCTTTGCACAAAAAAATAAGGAGAAAAACCGTTAGGTAATTACAGAATTAGTTGTAATTTTATAATTACCTAACAATTTGCATTATTAAATTTCTATTTTTTCATTTTCATGGTATGAACTTAAAACACGAATATGAAAAAGAGTGTATATTTATTTATTCTGGCTGAAATCATGATGCTCGGAGTGTTTTTCACCTCCTGTTCTAAAGAGGAAGACCAATTACTCTCTGACGACCAAACCAATAGCGGGCTCCTGAAATCTGCTTCCGAAACGTATTGCTCCCTCTCTCCTATGGAGCAATTAGGAAAGTATATTTATTTCGATAAAATTTCTGTGCCTGAGGATAAAATCGCATGTGCAACCTGTCATGGACCATCTGTTGGTTTTACAGGACCTGATGCTTTGATTAACAAATTCGGTTCTGTTTATCCCAGTGCAGATGGAAGTGGTTTTGGTGCCCGTAAGCCGCCAAGTGCAGCCTACGCAACTTTAAGTCCGGTTTTCTATTATGATGCAGACTTACTTACATTTGCAGGAGGCAATTTCTGGGATGGAAGAGCAACTGGCGAACGTTTGGGGAATCCGGCTGCTGAACAGGCTTTAGGACCATTTCTTAATCCTGTTGAACATTCCGTTCCCGATGCAATCTCTGTTCTGAAGATAATTGAACAATCAGATTATATCTGGTTATGGAAAGTAGCATGGGGAGAGGAATTAAGTTATACAACACAAGATGAAATCAATTTGAATTACGATCGTGTCGGATTAGCCATTGCAGCTTACGAAGGCTCTTT
>JAHEEB010000413.1 GCA_024640925.1 Bacteroidota bacterium
CCCTTCAAGGTTTTCATGATTATGGAAAACAAATCGCGCACAGCAGCTGAGAATACAGTATACACTCAATACATTCCTAAGGATGTTCCTTTCTATTGGACCGATCAGTCAATAAATATACCAATTCTAAAAACACCTGGAGGCGAATTTGTTACAGTGCTGAAAGGCAGTAACGATCAATCAAATCCGGACTTTGATATGGACTCCGATGGAAATCCTGATGCATGGCTTGACACAGCATCTATTTTTCCGAAAGGTTATATCCTTACTGAGGAAGAAGTATACTGGGCAAATCCATGGAATCACTTACGTACAGGCGATCCGAATTTCTATTTCGAAGATATCGACTGCGATGGTAAGAGAGCTGTTGATAACAATAGCGATGGAATAGTTGATGTTGAAGAACCAGGTGACAAAATAAGGGTTTGGAAGGTAACCTGGAATATTAACAGGGTAGAAGGATATGAATTTCACGACCCATATTGCAGTTATGAACTCTGGATTGATCCACCTGATTTGGTTCCTCTTTCAGCAGGAGTTGGTTATGTCTACGATTCATTGCCAAATCCTTATCCCGAAATGTTTTATCCGTATACTGATATTGCCAGTGCTCAGAAAGCTGATACCAGTTGGGCATGCTGGATGGAACATGAAAATGGTGAAGTAGTCTGGAAACAATTGGTACACCAGAAAATAAACAACTACGAAGGCTTTACATTTATTGATACAGCCGATGCCAGTTACAGGCCTTTGCCAACTGACAGTGTAATCGGAACAGTACCACAGCCGCATCGTGAATTTATTGCCGTTGTTTCTCTGGGAGGCGAAGAAATTGATATGGAGAAATATGTTCCTACTGAATCGTTGTATTCAAAAATCAATTATCAGACAATATTTGGCGAAGACAGGGTAACACCTATCCGTACAACTTATACTTACTGGGCTCCGCTGCCTAATCCATTGCAGTTTGAATACCTGTCAAATAATTACCAGGCTTTCGATACATTGGGTAATGTAATTCAGGAACTGCCGGAAAATGGTCCGGCTAAACTTGAATTCGATATGGACGCCTCTACTGAATATACCTATTACTGGATTCGTAATGTGGGGCACGATGTGGATTATAATGATCCTTCAGAAGCTATAGATGGTGTTGAAAGCTATGGTGATGGCGTTTTCGGGTACTTTGTATATACTATTCCGAAAGGGTTGGGTGGTTACCAGATTACACTTCCTACAAAAGCAGGTGGTTCGTACGATATTGATGCCATTGTAGAAATTGATGATAAACCATTTACAAAATGGCTCGATAACCCAAATACAAAGAACAATGTAGAAATTTGGGAAACTCCGTTCGAATACCAGGTTTATATTCCTCAGTTATTGATTCCAGCTGCACTTGACGATGATAATTTTGATAAAAAGGATGACTGGATTGACGATAAGGGAGATCGTTTCTGCTCTAAAACTGGTTTCCTGAACGATGCATTTATGCCAGGCACAGGCCATGAATATCATCAATATCCTGCCGTTCCATTTGTCGATGATATATACGGAAAGGTTGATTCCGGCTGGTATTCAGGCGCTGATGGCGCTTACGGTGACGATTATTTCGAAGATCTTGGGAAAACCCACATTAAAATAAAAGCAGATTACCTGGGTCGCGGACGCGAAGGCTCTGTTGAGATTAGCAAAGGTGGCGTTCTGGTTTGTGAGGAAATATTCGGTGGTTCCCCATGGGTTATATTCTCGCATGTATTATCGGGCTTTGCAAAAGGAACCGATGTTGCCATCGAATCGAAGGTAATTCCTGAAACGGTATACTATGGTATCGATACGGTTTATCTGAAACATGTGATTTCCGATACAAACGAACCTCACAATTTCGATATCAATTTTGATCCGTATCATATTTCGTATGGCTATGGAAGAGAATCGACCATAACAACATTTGTTGGCGCCAAAGATCCTTGTGTTCTCATCGAACCGGCAATCTCTATGCCTGCAATTCTTGATCCTGACTATGATCATCACACTGTAACTTTAGTGCCAAATGCTGATGGAGAAACCGATCAAACCGATTTAGCAGCTTATCCGCGCACTGTTGAAGGTACTTTCCTTGAAGTACGTGTTGAAGTGAACAACAGTACTGCCGACAACTGGGTAAATACTACAGTTACTCCTCAAATACCTTCGGAATTAGGTGCTACAGCGGTAGAAATGCAGTACGTTTCTTATCCAAGACCTCTGGTACCTGCTCAATACGATCCTATATCGGGGAATATTATTAAAGGCGACCAACCTGGTACGTTTACAACAGGCTGGAGGTTCAATCAGCCCGATGGAGAGCAGCTTATTAAGATGGGTAATGTTCAAAATCTGATTCAACCTACACGCAGAGCATACTTTGTATTCCTCTTCAAGATTGATCCGAATCTCGAGCCCGGCATTTACCAGATTCCTTTTACAATAAGTGGTTCGAAGATACATTACGACAAGACCAACAATGGTTCTATATCTTACATGGTTCCAACTGCTCTGTTCAGCATAACAGAAAAGGATGCCAATGGCAATATCAATGGTTTCCAGCAAATGATTCTGAGCCAGTCTGCTCTTAAAACTCTGGATGTAGCTACAACCGAAAACTTCCAGTCGACAGGCCGGATTAAATGGTCGAATACTAATTTCGGGGAACAGGAATTCGATGGTATCACTTCCACCCTCACTGCAAATAGCGAAGGAAAAATAGATTTAAGTAAAGTCAAACGTTTCCCAACCCTCGATACAGCTCAACTGGTTATTCTACAGGAAGGTATTGTTGACAGTTATAATACCGATGCTGAAATTCTACGCCTGACCGATGGTCAAACACTTAAGTACTCCGACCTGATAAAAGGTGATCAGGAAGTAACTTCTGAACGGTTGATGGTTAAACCGGTTGGCCCGAGAATTCGTGTCAAGAATACTGTTTACAGTATTAACGGAGTATTGATTGAAGATACCCTCATTTATGAATCGGATAAGCAGCTTTATATCAAAACTCTGCTAGCTGCTAAGAATACAGGTTCTGATATTTCATCACAGACCGATATTCAGATATTCCCGGGTGACTATTATGAAGTTCTGGTAGACAGTCTTGATGCCAATTGCTCATTCAGCAATGGATTGCTTACAATTCATATGGGAGACATTATACCTGGTGAGATGAAGGAACAGTTATTGCCTTTCAATCTGAATCCTGCAAATCTGCCGGAAGGTACCGATATCCGCACCATTATTGAACAGTCGGAAATTGATTATGAGGGAACTCTTATTGACAGACAATTTAACTTTACCGATACCAATAAGCTCATGCTCGATTTATATGATTTCGAGGCAACCAGTATCACTTATAACGACAGGGGTAATGGTACCGTTGAAGTCATTGCCAATTCCGGTAACCGTGGTATTTATGGCGGCGATGTCTGGTTCCGGATTTATCCGATTATCGGAGGTGGGGTATATGAATTCCCTCTGGCCGAAATTGAGGTTAAGGATTTCCAACCCGGCCAACAAATTGAACTTTCAGGCATTTATACTCTTCCTGTTGACGACAAATCAATCGAATTTATTGCTATTGTCGACGACGGAAAAGACTATGTCGAAATTACAGAGCTGAACAATAGTATAAAAATCAGCTACGAAGGAACTGGTATCAATACAACTGAATCGCTACACGGATTGAATATTTTCCCAATGCCTTTTGCCGACAATGTTACTTTTGATTATGTCATTGAAGACATCTATTCTACAATTACTCTTGAGGTTTACGACTTACAGGGTAAGATGTGGGTGAAAATCGAAGATTGTCCGGCAAACAAGGGAAAGAACACAATCAACTGGCGCAACGGCGATATGCCCGATGGTAACTATATTTACCTGTTGAAGGGACAAACGATTACGGGACAATCTAACGTAATTTATAACGGACATATAACAAAAGTGGTCCAATAAGGTTGTTTTTTGCTGTAAATACAATCAGCACTTCATATTGGAAAATGAAGGATCCTCAACACAATGAGGGTCCTTCATTCCCGTTTATAATCATTAAACTAACGAACTAATTAATGTCAATCTCATGATCAACCCGCATTGTATAAGAGGATTGATTGTCACCATTAAAACTCTTGTGTTAATTGGATTTATCTTTACGATCGCTCCAAAAATCGATGCACAGGAATTATTTACTGTAGAAGATGATACGATATGCCTCGACGACAGCCTGGTAGTTAATTACCAGTCGGACGATGCCGATAGCTATTACTGGAATTTCTGCTCTGGTAACCTGGAATACGAACCTCAGGGCGTAAACATTCCAAATCCGGGTACACTTGACGGACCTGCATTTATCGATTTTGCCGAAGATAATGGGGTTATGTATTCATTTATTACAAATCATATTGGTGGCACCATAACCCGCAATAGTTATGGTACAAGCTTCCTGAATGATCCAGTATCACAAAATCTGGGAAATTTCAGTGGAGCTGTTCCTGAACATGTCCAGGGACTTCAGGTGGTGAATGATGGGACCAACTGGTATGTTTTTATTCTGGGTGGTCAACGAGAAGATTCGAAGATAATACGCCTCGATTTTGGAAACTCGCTGTCAAATACACCAACGGTCCACGATTTCGGTAATATTGGCGATCTCGATTATCCCGAGGATTTATATATAACAAACGAATCGGGCAATTGGGTAGGTTTTACGGTGAATTACAATACCAATACTCTTACCAGGTTTGATTTTGGCAGTTCTTTAGGCAGTAATTCCATAACAGCAACAAACCTGGGCAACATCGGAAGCTTTAATCAGCCCTGTGGTATTTTCCCAATCTACGAAAATGGTGAATGGTATTTATTTGTATCGAATTATGGTGGCAACAATATATCGAGGTTGGATTTTGGCAGTTCATTGACCAGCAATCCTACAGGTACTTCTATTGGCAGTTCTGCTCCTTTGGACTATCCATTCGATTTGACCATCCTGCGTGACTG
>JAHEEB010000414.1 GCA_024640925.1 Bacteroidota bacterium
GAAATGTTGGATCTGAAAGCCAATCCTAATAAACGTGCTGTTGGTGCTGTAGTGGAATCGTCACTTGATAAAGGCCGTGGTTATGTTGCAACCCTTCTCGTTCAAGGAGGTACACTCCATATCGGCGACATTATGCTTGCCGGTACTCATCATGGTAAGGTTAAAGCTATGTACAACGAAAGAGGTAAAGCTATATTCGAAGCTGGTCCATCAACACCAGTCCTTGTTTTAGGACTTGATGGTGCTCCACAGGCTGGTGATAAGTTCAATGTAATGGAAAATGAACGTGAAGCCAGAGAAATAGCAAATAAACGTGAGAAATTACAACGTGAACAAGGATTACGTACCCAGAAACATATTACTCTTGATGAAATCGGGCGTCGTATTGCTATTGGTAACTTCCAGGAACTTAACGTAATTGTAAAAGGTGACGTAGATGGCTCTGTTGAAGCATTGTCTGATTCATTAATAAAATTATCGACTCCCGAAATTCAGGTAAATATTATACATAAGGCTGTAGGGCAAATATCAGAAGGAGACGTACTTCTTGCAACTGCCTCAAATGCCATCATTATTGGGTTCCAGGTTAGGCCCTCTTTAAGCGCCCGCCGACTAGCTGAAAAAGAAGAAATCGATATCCGTTTATATTCAATTATTTACGATGCTATCAATGAACTTAAATCGGCAATGGAAGGTATGCTTTCACCCGAAATTAAAGAAAACATTGTGGCAACACTCGAAATTCTTGAGGCCTTTAACATTACAAAAGTTGGTACAATTGCCGGTTGTATTGTACGTGAAGGTAAAATCAAACGAGATTCGAAGGTTCGTGTAATTCGCGAGGGTATTGTAATTCACTCTGGTGAACTCGGATCATTGAAAAGATATAAGGATGATGCAAAGGAAGCCGTAAGCGGTATGGAATGCGGATTGAACCTTAAAAATTTCAATGATATTAAAAAGGGTGATATAGTTGAAGCATACGAAGAATTCGAAGTCAAGAAAAAACTATAATTTTTAAAATATTCTAAAGGGAGGCTCAATGTTGAATTGGGCCTTTTTTTGTTCAACCAGTAAAGCGATTGAGCGGTTGGAAAATAAATCCAAATTTGTCATTATCAGATTGCTGATTAAAAATACCTGATGAAATTATTACACAAAAAAGAAATGAATTCTTATTTTTATTTTTTAAGTCATCAAATACAGATTTTCAGATCGATCCTTTTTTTACTTTATGGAAAAAAAATCTTTTACCGACTTAATAAAAAAAGAAGCTCTCCTGCTTGGTTTTGACGGTTGTGGGATTTCTAAAGCTGAAATACTCTCACCACATGATGTTTTTCTCCAAAACTGGCTCGATAAAGGATTTCATGCTACCATGAACTACATGGAAAACCATTTCGAAAAACGTGTTAATCCTTCTAAATTGATGCCAGGAGCAAAATCTGTTATTTCTATCTTTATGAATTACTTCCCGAAAGAAACTCAAAAAGATAACAAAAGCCCTGTTATTGCAAAATATGCATATGGCGCCGATTATCATAAGGTTATAAAAAAGAAACTTAATCAATTGCTTGAATATATTCAGACAAATCTGACCCATTGCCAGGGCAGAGTATTTACCGATTCTGCGCCATTATTGGAAAAAGCCCTTGCCGAAAGGTCTGGTCTTGGGTGGATAGGCAAAAACACACTCCTTATTGCTCCTAAGTCAGGCTCTTTTATATTTCTGGGCGAAATTATTATAGATATTGAACTGGAATATGACCTACCGATCAAAAACAGATGTGGCTCCTGCACAAAATGCATAGACTCCTGTCCTACCAATGCCCTGATAGCACCTTTTATTCTTGACAGTAACAGATGTATATCCTTTCAAACTATAGAAAATAAAGGCATTATACCTTCATCACTCAAAGGAAAATTCTGCAATAGGATTTTCGGCTGCGATATATGCCAGGATGTATGCCCCTGGAATAACACGCTAAAACCAACAGGGGAACCAGCATTTGTTCCGGATCAAAATTTTCTGAAACTTACCCCTGAGGAATGGAAAACCATGGACGAGAAAACGTTTAACACACTTTTTAAACACTCCGCATTAAATCGGTCTAAATTCAACGGATTAAGAAGAAATATCGATTTTATCCAATAGTTCTGCTTTTACTGGTTGGCTAAGAAAAAATGCAATTCTAATTACGCATATCAACCTGAGTGTATTCGCCGGTTTCTAAACTGACACTCATTATCCAGTTACTTTGCTTATGTTTGGTTAATATATCACTGTCATTTATGAATAATACAAGGTTTTTACGGGTGAGCAACATATCGTTAAACCCTTTTACCGGCAGCTCTATAATCCATAATGGAATTCCTTGTTGATTAACCCGCTGAAGAATCCTGGGACTTTCATTCCCTACTTCCTTTGAAGATAGTATAATCCAACTTAGAGGGTTATTAAGGCAAATAGGTTCAAGGGTTTCTTTTTGAATTAGAAATCCTCCGTTAAGATATGTTTTCGCATTGTTTACAGGTTTCCAACCATTAATATTAATCATGCCAAAAAATCCACTGTTTTTATCTGAACTCTGAATTGTAGCTATGTATAATTTCTTTTGTACATCTTCATAGGAATTATTACTGAAATAAAAAGAATTATCATTCTTCTGAAACTCTTTGTGAGTTAACAATGTATAGGCCAGACTATCTATCACAGCAACATTTATCATCATGTCATTTATTGAACTAATTCCATTATGACGTGCATCATTTATTTTTTTATTGGATTCACAAACACGCCTGTATTCATCTGTTTTCTTATAAATAATATCTTCCAACGTTCTGATTGAATCCTGCAATGTCCAATAATCCATTGTTTTCTTTTCTTTCGAACTTTCTGCTTTTAAATTTTGTACCATACGTTTGAATCCTGTAATCTCTTTGGGCTCATTGTTCTCACTTTCATTTATCTGCTCCGTAGCGAAAAAATTATTAACCAGATATTTATTAGCGTCTTTTGTAGTAATCTCTAATCTGTTTAAAATATAGTTAAAATTGTAATACCTGGAATCGCCAGGAAGGTTATTCCTGAAAACGGGATTGACCTGTGCAAGTACTTTAGCATCACAAACTATTTCATGGGTAAAAGGATCAAAAGCCATTATTTCGCCATAGAATACCCACACAAGTTTCTCGTTGCTACCAATTATAGTGGGACGGGCAGTATTCTTCTTATCTGCACTCTTTAACCTTGTCTGTTTGATTAATTCCAGAGTTGCAGCATTTCGTGTTTCCAAAAAATAGATGGAACGGCCTGAAATATTTGTCATACCGCCTTCCGATGAGTATGAATTAACGATGAAATGTTGTTTTAAATATAAAACAATATCAAGTTGTGAGTTGTGAAATGCCTGGGCTTTATCAAAATGAGTGTACTCATCATGTTTTGCAAGGCATCCTTTCAACAAAAAAATAAAACCTGCTACCACCAAAAGGATATAAACAAATAAAAGACATCCTCCTTTTCTATTCTTTTGAGTCATACAATTTCATTTATATGTTAATGATTATGAGCCTAAAATACATGTATCCGCCAGAGTGATTAAAGTTATTGTTATTCCTGAACTAATCCTTTTTTCAAAAATAAAAGCAAAAACAATATTCATTCCGGATTAAGCGATAGAAATGAAAAAATTTATTTTGCATACGGCCTGCAAGGTATACTCCACTTAGCAGAGTGGGGAAAAACAGATTACTTCGTAAACTTTTATTTGTAAGCTGTCACACATAATTAATGAACGCTTTACGTTTTAGCACACAAATCTCTCACCACTATTGATGAACAATAGCAGCCGAAAATAGCAGGCATATAAGAGATGGTACCTACAATAGTGCGTTTATGGTTTGAACCATCGGTTTCCAGGTAAACAATTTCCGGAACTTCCTCTGTTGAATAGACGACCTTGATTCCTTCAAATATTCCCCTCCGGTGCAAATATTTTCTTACGAGGTAAGCAAATTTACAATGATGAGATTCCTTGATATCTCCGGTCTTAATTTGTTCCGGATTCATTCTGCCTCCACTGCCCATAGAGCTTACCACTGGCGTTTTTGTTTTAATACAAGCTTCGAGCAAATCTACCTTGGGTGTTAAGGTATCTATGGCATCAACAACATAATCATAACCTCTTTGGAGAATGGGAAGGATATTGTCCCCTTCAACAAACAAGGAAATAATATCTATGTTCAGGGTTGGGTTAATATCCAAAAACCTTGTTTTAAAAGCCTCGGTCTTTAATATGCCTAATGTTGAATTCAGAGCAATGATTTGTCGGTTTATATTGCTCAAATGAATTTGATCATTATCTATAAGGGTAATTGTCCCTATTCCCGCTCTTACAAGCTGTTCAGCGGCATATCCGCCCACACCACCCAAACCCACGATCAATACACGGCACTTTTTTAATATCTCCTGCCGCTGTTTTGTTAGCAATAGTTCTGTCCTGCTGGTCCACTCTTGTTCATTCATACCTCAATACCGAAACAATTCTTAAAATTCAGGTTAATTTGTGCCTTTAAATCCTCAACATCTATGTTTCTCAGTTTGGCAGCCTGCAAATATACCTCACAGATGGTAATTCCTGCATCGTCTGTTTCAAAGAATATATTCTCTGCAGGAACCTGGCAAAATGTTTTGTAAGCCTTGCTTTCATAATTGAAAAGCATATGTCCGAATGATAAAAAACAATTCTTTCTAATCAGTTCGTTTGCGGTTTCTAACGAAGCATTAAACCAATGAATAATCCACGGGCTGCTATGGTTTTTCTCTTTTCTGTAATGAAGAATTTCGTCATATGCCCTTACACAATGTATTATCAAAGGTTTATCTGCCTCTTTTGCAATATCAACCTGGGCTTCAAATGCTTTCTTCTGAAGCTGTATATCAGCTTTAATAACTTTATCAATGCCCGCTTCTCCAATGGCAATTACATTCGGATACTGAGACATCTCCTTTACCATTTTTATATCACGGGC
>JAHEEB010000415.1 GCA_024640925.1 Bacteroidota bacterium
ATTAACTCTATCCGTTGTAAACTAGTAAATAGGGTATTTGCCGTTGTAAAAAGACAAACACCCTATGTAAAACTTTATCAACATAATTTTGCCTAAAATGCTTGCAGATATCTTAGAATTCTCAAAGACTCAAAGAAACACTAAGTTGTTTTTCGTAGATTTTTGTGGCTCTCCTTTGCCACCATGACTGGAAGATACACAAAGAAGGTTTTTTTGTGGATCTTTGTGGCTTGGTGCCTTTGTGGCTCTTTCTTGCCACCAAGACTCAAAGAGATTTATTTTTCGTTCTCTTCTATTCTTTTTAAATGGCAAAACAACAGTTCCCCGGTTTTTTCATTTCGAAGGTGCATGCCGTTTCCCTCGCAATATTTATAAAAGGCGCAATCGGCACAAATGCCTGTTTTTGTCCAGCTTCTGTCTCTGAAAATCTTATACCTGTTTTGCCATACTTCTGCAAAATTGTCTTTATATATATTGCCCTGTATGAAGTTCTCTCTGAGGTTTGGACAGGCGGAAATTGAACCATCGGCTAAAATGGATGCAATGTTAATCCCGGCCCTGCAAAAAAAGAAATTATCCCGAACTTCACTTTCGTAGTTGCCTAAGAAACCTTCGCATCCGTAGTTTAGCTTTATCTTGTTTTCGTGTCGTGTCTGTTTTATGAAATCGAATAAGCCTTTAAATTCTGCCGGGTTCAATTGTAGCTCTTTGTGTTCGCTTGCCCTGCCGATAGGGAAAACAGTAAAAATCCGCCATTCTTTGACACCTGTTTTTATCAGTATTTCTTTTAGTGTATTTAATTCCTGAAAGTTCTTCTGGTTAGCACAGGTTACCACATCGTATTTTAATTCGGGAATTCCGGGCAAAAGCTTTATCGCATTAAATGCATTAATAAAACTGTTTTTATTGCCTCTAAGCCAGTTATGAGATTCTTCCATTCCGTCGAGGCTTACAGTTACAGCCCTAAGTCCCGATTGAATCAAAGAATCGAGCCTTGGTTTATTCAAAAGCATTCCGTTTGTGACAATTCCCCAGGGAAACCCACGTTGATATAACTGAAGTCCGATTTTTTCCAGGTCTTTTCTTACAAGGGCTTCTCCACCCGTCAGGACTATCATTGTATTGTTCGGGTTCACACTGTTTTTGAGCTGGTCAATTGCTGCAAAAAAGTCTTCAGCAGGCATGTCTTTTATTGAGGAATCCTTTTTACAGTCGCTCCCGCAATGAATACAATTCAGATTACATCGTAAAGTGCATTCCCAAAGTATGTAATTTAACTGGTGGAGCCTTGTTTCGTTCCCTTTGTATTTTCTGTAAAGATTAAGTGCCAGTTTTTTCCTGAAAGGAATTTTTAATGCATTCATTTTTCAGGAGTCATGTTTACATTCAGATCTTTGGAAGTTTTTCCTGAATACCAAAGGCCATCACCTCCTGTAAATTTCGGGTCAATAAATTCTATGGTTGTATCAATGTCCTGGAATTTGCCGTTCAATACACTGTCAATATCCTGGAATTTGATAGAATAAGTCTGATCTTCAGGAAATGCATCCTCTGTTATCTGATAATTGCCTTCATCATCAGTATAGACGGTATCGCCAGGAATAGTAACCCTGATATTCTTTATAACACTGTTTGTTTCGGAAGAACGAACTTTGCCATTAATGATGAATTTGGCCGATGGTGTTCCATATTCAACCTTCGAATCCGAACCCGAATCATTATCGCACGATACAGTGAAACCTAAAATTGCCAGTAATCCAACAATAAGTGCATTGTAGCATTTGAGAAATTTGTTTTGCATTATTTTCATTTTCTTATTTTTATAATGATGAAGGAAAGTTCTATTTGGTTATATATGGTTTTTATTCGAGTATATTCTAAGTGATTCATTCTGCCAGAGTCCTTTCATTTATTTTTCGGGAGTCATGGTTATATTCATATCTTTTGATGCTTCTCCTGAATACCAATGGCCATCGCCTCCTGTAAATTTAGGGTCAATAAATTCTATGGTTGTATCAATGTCCTGAAATTTGCCGTTCAATACACTGTCAATATCCTGGAATGAAATTGCAAAAGTCTGGTCAGTCGGAAATCCGCCACTGTACAACTGGTAATTACCATCACTGTCGGTAAGAACGGTATCGCCAGGTATAATTACTCTGATGTTTTCTATTGCAGCATTGGTTTCAGCCGATCGAACATTTCCGTTTATAATAAATTTAGCTGATGGTGTTCCATATTCATCTATCGGATCGTCTTTATCACAGGAAGCAAATCCCAGAACTGCTAATAATCCAGCGATAAGTGCATTGTAACATTTAAAATAATTATACTGTATCCGGTTCATATATTTGTTTGAGTTTAGTATATACCTTTCATTGATGTAGTATATTGTGTTTTGGTTGCGTTTTGGTTAATAAAAAAAGCAGCGTTACAAAATGCAACGCTGCTGCTTATTAAATATTTAACAAAAAAAAATAAACCCGGAGTTAGTAATTCACACTTGTTACCTTGCTTGTAAGCGTGAATCCAGTTGCTGTTTTCAGGGTTCCACCCGAATATGAGCCTCCGGTATAAAATCCATTTGTATTTGTGCCACCTGTTACATTTCCTCCTGTATAGATGTAATATGTCGAACTTGTATTTAAATCGGGTGAAGAGAATACTACATAATAGGTAGAACGTACTGGGTTAAATGTGCAAATATCTTTTCCTGCTCCATCTTGTATATGGAAAATATTTGTAGAGCTTGATGATGTTGTTGCTAAAGCTTTAATACAGTATTGAGCTGATGATGTACTGGTAGCTTCTATCATATTAGTTCCTGAATTTGGTCCTGAAGCAACCAGTGTTCCACCTGAGATAAGAAAATCTCCATTGCAATCAATGCCTACTTCGGGTGATGATGATGGACCCTGTACTATTACTGTTCCACCGGTCATTGAAATTGAGCCATTGCTATCCATACCATCGCCTCCGGTAACATTTACACTGGAGGTACCTCCACTGATGGTAAGAGTACTTCCATCATTGTTTTCCCCACCACTGCCTTTTGTAGCATTAAAGCCATCATCCGAGGCAGCTATGTTTACAATAGCAGAGTTTTTAACATAAATGGCCGGACCTTCTACTCCTTCAACCGATTTTGAAATAGTAACCGTTCCACCATTGAAAGTAATTGAAGCTTCCGATTTCATACCATCGTCGTTTGATGAAATAGTAATTGTACCATTATTTATGGTCAATGCCAGGTCGCTTTTAATAGCCTTTGGTTCTGCATAACTTACTATATTTCTCCCTGAGCCTGAAGTTATACTATTTCCACTTGTTGTAATAGATACGGTAGGTGAATTGCTGTTATCGCCAAAGGTTAACGTACCATCGACAGAAAAGCCTCTGCCTCCTGACCCGGAATTTAAAATATTCACCTCACCAGCCAGAATACCTATATTTCCATCGGCAGAAATGCCTGTTCCGTAATAGGCATCGGTTGCTGTGCTGGAACTTTTATAGGTTGCCCCTGCACCCGATAGAGTAATTTTTGCCTTTCCACTGGTCATGTTTAAATTATAATCCGAAGAAATTCCTTTATTAGCTGCTCCTGTGCCTGTTATTGTAATGTCAGCACCGCTAATTGTGATTGTGCTATCGCATTTAATTGCGGTGCAATACGACGGATCATAATTTTCGACAACAGCAGCACCCGAAGTTTTTATAATAATAGTACCTCCGCTCAGAGTCATCTCTTGCGATGAGGCAAGCCCTTTCGACTGATTACCGCTAATAGTTAAATTTATGGTACCGCCCGAAATAATCATTGTGCTGTCGCAGGAAATTCCTTTTACATCGGCAGCGGCATTAATAGTTGTTATATTTCCCCCGGAAATATCGATATAACCTCCGCCACCGTCAATGCCATCGCCTGTAGCTGTTACTTTCACAGTTCCAGCTTTAACAATAACACCATCTTTACCATGAATTCCATCTTTAACAGCACTGTTAACCGTTATTGTTCCCTCGTCAATTTCAATATAGTTATCGCTGCCTAAAGCATGTTGTTCCGATCCGACACCATTAATGGTCAACGATCCGGTACCACTGAAAAGAAGCTGTCCTTCGCTAAAGAATGTTGCACTCTGATCTTCGGTTTCTCCTGAAGCATTTATTACCGCGCTGGCATATGTGCTTCCGTCGGTAAGACTGTTGGAAGTGCCGTTCATTAATGTAACAGAAGCTTTCTTATCTGATTGTAAATTAATAGCCGGGCCATCCGGATTCGTAATGTTTACACCATTTAACAATAAGTTGTACCTCTTATCGCTATACATTTTGAACGAACCATCTGTTGTAGTTCCGGAAAGACTATAATAAATATCTCTTGTTTCGGTAATTGATGAGACAGAAACATCAGCCCCATTTAAGGTAACAAAAACACCTTCGAAAGCTAAAGGGTTGAATACACTTATTGAAGAACCATTAAAAGTTATAAAAACGGTATCTGAATTGTTTCCAAATGTTATGCTATCAATGGAAGATGTTGAATACTCGGCACTGTAATTACCTACTTTGAAATATGCAATTCCGCCATCGCTACTGAAATATATACTGTCAGTTTCAGAAACAGGTGCTCCTAATGTAATGTTATCCGATTTGTGAATATACATTTTCTCCTGTGAAAATAGTGATACACTTAATCCCAGGCATAGAAAGATGAAAAGGTTACGTCTCATAGTTTACTAAATTTAAAAGCCTGGTTATTAATTATGATTAAATAAAGTCCGCTTTGCAGATTGCTAACATCAATAGAATTGGTTTCTGATGAAATCGTTGACTGAAGAACCATTGAGCCATCTATTCTATAGATAGAAATAGCATAATTACCTTCTGTAAGATTTTTAATATAAATTAATTCCTTAACAGGGTTTGGATAAATAGCCATTTTTTCTATACTATTTTCTATAGTACCAGAAGTAGTGTCAGTTGGATTAGCCGGATCAATTGTATCGTTTGGGTTAACAGGATCAACCGG
>JAHEEB010000416.1 GCA_024640925.1 Bacteroidota bacterium
TTACTTTTTTCTCAAAACCTATAAAATCGGCGGTCAGATAATACTTACCTGGTTTCTCAATTGCAATTGAGAAACTTCCATCGGCTTGCGATAAAGAACCCGAGGCAAGTACAGAATCTTTAAAATTAAAAACAGTAACACTCACATATTCCAAAGGCTGATTAGTTTGCGATTCTATTATTTTGCCCTTTACTGTAAAAGAAAATTTTGGTTGTTGCGATTTTGATGGAGAAAGAGTAAGGAAAAGAAAAATACCTACTAATGAAAATTTAATAAACTTCATACCAAAAATATTATTTTTAATTTGACACCTGAATGAATTAAAACTTGTTTGGAAAGGCTTTTTATCAAGAAAAAAATGAATTATTCTCACTATTTAATATTAAAAATAAATAGAAAACACAGCAAAAATTATTCCAAAACACCAATAAATTCAGGCTTTCTTTAACAAAATAATTGAGCAATTAATATGTTTCCATTTGTTTGTGTCAGACCAAAGATCTATTTTATAGAAAGATTATTTAAATTTGAATGACTCTTGTTCCTGGTCATGAAAAAGCAGAACATAAATCATTAATCAAATATGGATATTTTATCTCATAGCTTATGGGGAGGAATCGCTTTAGGAAGAAAAAAGAAAGCTGATTTTATCTATGCCTCCATTTTTTCTTTATTACCCGATATACTTGCTGAAGGTATTATGTTTAGCTTAATTTATCTTGGAGTTAAAAACATGCCAGGTACAGAGCACGGGCATCCCAACATTACTGAGTTTCCGGTATACGCTCAAAACCTGTATAATACCACTCATAGTTTAATCGTATTTGGCGCAGTCTTCATCCTTGTTTGGATAATACGAAAAAAACCTTATTGGCTTTTATTAGCCTGGGCACTTCATATTATAATCGATATACCCACACATTCTTTTGATCTTTTCCCAACACCCTTTCTTTGGCCAATATCTGACTTTAAAGTCGATGGAATACCATGGCGTAATTCGATTATTCTGATTCCAAATTTTATTTTACTCGTCGCTTTTTACTCGTTATGGTTCTTTAAAAGAAAAAGATTTGCGAAGAAGTGCACGCAACTATAAAAAAAAAATAAAACATCTTATTTTTTGCTGACATTTAACGTAAAGATATTACAAATAAAAGCCTTTATAAATCAGAAAAGCTTCAATTAAATTAATGAAGACCGGAAATAAAAGAAAACCTGCTAGAAAAATCAAATAATTGATTTAATAAGCTTTACCAGTTCATCGGCACCATCGTAAAGAACATCAAAAACAGGTAGTCCTGTTTCTTTTTTCAGATTGCTGCATACTTCCGGAATTTCGCTTTGATCAATACCTTCGTGATTAAGACTTATAGCAAATACTTTTTTCCCTGAAATAAGTTCAATTGCCTGAATTTGTTTTTTAATGGGTTGTATAGGATGACCCTGGTAACCATCATATTCTTTTCGGTTTGGTGCATGTTGTAAAATAACATGATCAGGTCGGCCGGCAGCTAAAACTTTAAAACCTCCTGGATTGGCAGGATGTAATAAGCTTTTATAGCCTTCAATAAGAATAATATCAGGCTTATCGTTATAATATGCTTCAAGCAGGGTGTTTTCAATTTCGCCTGACACAAAATTATTAGTCAATGCATCGAAAATAAGAGCGTATTTTGCTCCCTGCAGCCAAGCCATAGGACTTGTGCCAACCAGCTCTGGTTTTAATCCACTCTTTTCAAGACCCTGTAAGAGAATCCATGCTGTAGTGAGCTTGCCAACTGTTGAATCAGTTCCCAGAATAGCTATTTTGGGGCATTTTACTTCTGAAATACGACCTGTAAAATAATGTAAGTCTTTCCGTTTTGGAGGACGGCATATATCGCGCATCTTTTTATCGCGCTCAACTGCCAGGTTCATTAAAACCTGATCGTCAGAAAGCAAATCCAATAAACCAGAATCGATATTGAGCCCTAAATCAAGAGCTTTTCGCATATCTTCCCGAACAGATTTACATAACCGACCCATATCAGAATTAAGTCCTATTACCAAATGGGTTACTCTTTCTTTCTTCTCGCCAGCCTGGGCAATTGCCTTTTCCATTGTATCGTAAATAGGAATACCATTAGGTTTTCCATCAAGGACAGTACCTGAGTCTTTACCAGCATAAGTAGAATCGATCACTGACATTATTTTATAACGACGAGTGAACCTAACCAACCCATGAGCAATTTTTCCTTTCGAGGTATTGAAAGCTCCCTGGCAGTATACTATTGCAGTCCCATCTATCATTTCTTACGTATTTTGGAATTTACTAGTTTTTAATAGGCGCGAAGGTATTCATTTGTTATCTTTCTAACAAAAGATTCGTCATCATAATTTTCATTTTAGACAAAACTTAAACTGTTTTTATATAAACAAGTTTATCATCGCCATAATCATAGAAATCCTCAAATCTTGCTTTCAATTGGTAGTCGGTTTTTTCATAAAATTTTTGGGTTGGAATATATTGTACTTTAGAAGAAGTTTCGACAACTATGGTCCTACCTCCTATTTCCCTTATAGCTTGTTCGGTGGCTTTCATAAGCTCCTTCCCTATTCCCTTGTTTCTAAATTCGTTATGAGTTACAATCCAATATAAATCATAACTAATAAGCGAACAAGGTATTAATCCAAAACAACTATATGCGATTGCCTCTCCGTTATGATCAACAAAAAGAAATTCGTATCCGCTTGCTTCTCCTAACTTAATTCTTTCTTCAATAAGTTCTACTGCTATTTCTATTTCATCATCACGGAAAAAACCTGTAGATGTAACAATTTCTCTCACTCTGGTAATATCTTCAGGTTTTGGATTGTTTCTTAATGTATATTCTTTATTTATGAATTCCATATCTGTTTATTAATGAATGGCATCGTATATAATTCGTTCTATTACTTTTGGATAATCCAACCCGGCTTTTTGACATGCCGCAATGAATCCGGCATCAGGAGAAAGACATGGATTAACATTTACCTCAAGTACATATGGCTTTCTGTTGTTATCAACTCTGAAATCAACCCTGGCATATCCTTTTAATTCAAGCTCTTTCCAACACAACAGACTAATTTCTTTCAGTTCATTGAGCAAATCAGAATCTTCAGTCGATTGTTCAAAGGTCCGAACAGTATTACGATATTCAAATGAGTCTTCTTCCCATTTGGATGCATAATTCAGTATTTTCGGTTTATCTTCCGGGTAATCGATGTATTTTATTTCCGCAGCCGGCATAACTTCTGGACCATCGGGTCCTCCCAGTACGGAAAGATTGAATTCGCGGCCTCCGACAAATTCCTCAAGAAAATATTCATCCGATAGTTTTGCGGAAAAGAAATCATTAATTAATTGTTCATCACCTCCGACTATCGAATTATCGGTAATTCCCACAGAACCATCTTCCCATATCGGTTTATAAATATACGTTTTCGAAATCGATGTTCGATTTGTTGAAAATGTAGTAAACCAGTCAGCAGTCGGAATATTTTTTGAACGAAACAACTCCTTCGCTCTCACTTTATTTGAGGTAATAAACATAGGAAAAGATCCTGAACCTGAAAATCTGATTCCTAGACTCTCTAGTAGAATTGGGGATAAATGGATCAGATTTCCCTTATTGTCGACTGTTTCTACCAGATTAAACAACACATCCACAGGTTTTTCTAATAGTTCTTTTTTAACTTTCTCTAAGTTGAGATCAAAAAAAACACGGTCTGATAAATAACCTATTTCCAGCAATGCACTTTCTATGGCTTCAGCCTGGGCCAATACATCAATTTCATCTGCGGTTGGTACTTCCGATATTTTATTTATCAGGATTATAGCCTTTTTCATAAATCACCTCAGGAACTTTACAAATTCTTTTTAACCTTTTGAATCGCCGAATCCATAATCATGGAGATAAGTTCCTTATAAGTGATCCCATTTTTAGTGGATAAAATAGGCAAATCAGAATGTTCCGGATGTAAGCCAGCCAATGGATTTACCTCTATAAAATTAGGAATTCCTTTGTCATCCATACGCAAATCAACTCTTCCACCATCTTGTCCCTGAATAGCTTTCCATGCATCAATAGCAACTATTTCACAATCTTTGGCAACTTTATCTTTTACCAGAACATACTTCACCCTTTCTTCACATTCCTCTTTGTTTACATAGGAATATACCATTTTTTCGGCATTGCTGTTAAGTATAACTTCCATTACACCAACTGATTTTGCTTTTTCACCAGTTCCAACAATACCAACAGTAAATTCCCTTCCCGACAAAAAAGTTTCAACCAAAACAGGTTGTTTGAATTGCTTCAGGAGGAAATTACTCATTTCGACCAGTTGTTCTTTATTTTGAATAACATTCTGACCATTAATCCCTTTTCCGGTACCTTCTGCTAAAGGCTTAACAAACAAAGGATAAGGAAGATTAACTTTATTAATATCGTCAGAAGTATAAACCACAAAGTGATCAGGCGTTGGAACTCCTGCAGCCTTGACAATGGTTTTGGTCTTAGCTTTATCCAATGTCAGAGCCAGTTCAAGCGGCCCTGAAAAAACGTATGGAATCTGATAAGCATCAAGTAGTGCGGGAACCTGAGCCTCACGACCAATACCATAAAGCCCTTCGCAAATATTAAAGACCAAATCCCACTTATCACCTTTTACCAGGCGTTCACATAGAGCTTTGATATGTCCAATCCGATCCGTTTTATAACCCAGCGATTGAAGAGTGCTTTCAATAGCTTCTATGGTGCTAATCCGGTCGAATTCTGCTGTCTCTTCTTCTGAAAACCCCATTTTCAGATAATCATCGCGTAAATCGTAAGTAAGTCCAATTGTCATTACTATATTTTTTCTGAATTATTCTTATTTTAAATTTATCTGAATTAATCAATAGAAAACAATTAAGCTTACTATTGAATTGATTTGATTTGATTTGATTTATTTTTAGCAGAAAGGAGGTCCTTTGAACCTCCTTTCTGGTTTTGAAATTTGT
>JAHEEB010000417.1 GCA_024640925.1 Bacteroidota bacterium
ATCCTGGGCATTTATCTTTATGGCTATTCCTGAAAGAAATAAGATGTATACTATCAATCGTTTTAGGCTCATATCCAAGCAATCAAAAATTTGTACTCAATACAAAATGTTAATGAAAAACTGAGACTGACTTAACAGTCTCAGTTTTTAGTGCTATTATTTCAACATCAATTTCTTAGAAACAGCATTGCCGTTTATGTCCGTTACCTTAACGAAATATAAACCAGTACTCATATCAGCAGTATTTATTTGCTGAATAGTTGCATTTACATTATTTAGCTGCAAAACAGTACGTCCGGTCATGTCATAAACATCCACATTTGAAATATTATTTTCTGCATTAATGGTAAAATTTGCTGAAGCCGGGTTAGGATAAACAGCTAAACCAAAAGCATTTGCTTCACCAAACAAAACATCAGAAGGAGTTATACTATTAGTATCGCTTACCATCATCAGGTAATCAATAAACAATGTTCCAGCCTGTCCGTTATATTTGGCATCGCCATAATGTGAGAAAGCTTCAAAACCTTTAATTTTGGTGCTGTCAACACGTGTAGCAGGAATACCACCATTCCAGTATGAACAATAAAAGCGATTTTCTGCACTAAAATTACTTGCAACGGTGTACCATTTTCCGTTTACTGCTTTAAGTGTCCATGGATTTCCATTGGTTTCCATTTGAGTACGGATGGTATCATTATATTTTTGGGCACCATCACCAAACAAATCTAAACGAACAGGTATAGTATCGTTGTCATTATCGGTAACCATAAATTTCACAACTAAAAAGGGTGTAGCTGCAACATTCTGGTAGTCTTTGAAGTTGTACCATACGGCACGAGGAAACCAGTCAGAATGTACCCAGGTGAAGTCTGATTTTAATTGATCGTTTTCATACGATATCACTGATATGCCAGAGCCAACATCTGTTTGACCAGTTGCTGTTCCAATACCAGACGAAGCATTGCCAGTAAATTCATCGAATATAAGAGTATCCTGGGCAGAAGTTAAAGCAACAAACATTGTTGCCAAAGCGAATGTAAGTAGTCCTCTTTTCATAAAATAATTGTTATTAGTTAATACTAGATTAATTTATTGATAGTCTGTATTTTGTTTTAAAACACCACCTGATCGGTCTATTTCCTGCTGTGGAATTGGGAAATATTTGTTTTTATCTGTATATGAGCCTCCCCATTGGTTTACGAAATATTGACCTGCCAGGCCCCACCTGATAACATCGAAGTAACGGTGGCCTTCCAGGGCGAGTTCAAGGCGTCTTTCTTTTACAATTGAATTAAACAGGTCTTGTCCGCTTATGCTTGAACTGATTGGAGCAAGGTTAGCTCGCAGGCGAACGGAATCGATATATTGACGGGCAACACTTTCATTGCCCAGTTGATACTCGGCTTCAGCATATAACAAATAGAAATCAGCAAGTCTCATTACAACTTCATTGTGAGCATAATCTAGTTCAGAAGCGCCAGATCCATCGGAAAAGCTTTCAGCATCGGGAGCCATTTTCTTACACCACCATCCTGTTTTCTTATAATTATCTGTGTAACTGATGGAATGAGCAGTAAAAAATTCATCTCCATAAGCTGAATTATATTTTCGTACGGAGTCATTTTCGGCATCGAATGCTGCCATCAGAGATACTTCTACTTTATTGAAACCCCATCCGGCATAATAATATGGGTTTCCACCAAGGCCTCGTACTCCCATTAATTGAGAATTCACATTGCCTTCAATGGCTCTGCTTCGATTAGCTTCCCAATCAGAGGCATATTTATTTGTATAGCTGATTTCAAAAATAGACTCAATACCAAACTCACCTGCAATTGAAAAAATATGGGCGTAGCTTTTATCTAATGCATATTCACTTGAGTTGAAGAGTTGTTCCATAACTTGTGCAGCCTCAGAATATTTTTGCTGGAACATATATGCTTTACTCAAAAGTGCTTGTGCTGCGCCTTTTGAAGCACGATGTTTATTACCCGATGATTGTTCTGATTTCAAAGGCAAAGCTTCCATTGCTTCGAGCAGATCTTTTTCAATAAAAGCGTAGACTTCGTTTACCGATTTTTTTGCTGGATAAGTTTCAGCGGTTGAAATAACCCAGTCAACAATTGGAACTTCTCCAAAAAATGTAACCAATTCCCAATAATAGTATGCTCTTAAAAATTTTGCCTCAGCAATATATTCATCGATTGCATTGGTCGTATCAGCATATGCATGGTTAATTATCAGGTTACATCTGAAAATTCCATAATAGCACCTTTGCCAGTGAGAAAGTAACGATGCATTTTGTGTAGTAAGTCTGAATTCATCCATTTCCTGATATCCAGGAATGTCTAATGCATTACCACCACCGGCGTTTGCATCATCAGAGGCGATATTTCGCATCATATATGAACTTCCGTAACCATGGCCTTCAGAATTGGCTGCCTCGTTTGATGTAGAATAGTCGAGAACAAGCAAATCATATGCGGCATTTAGCCCTTTAGAAACTTCTTCATCAGTCGAGTAATAGTTTTCTTCATACGATAAACCTATCGGGTCTACATCGAGAAAACTTTCAGAACATGATGAAAATAGCGCTATTCCAGCTATTACTATTGATATACATGTTGCTCTTTTCATTTCAAAAATGCTTATGGTTTTATTTGAATGATCTTTTTTAATGATTGTCATTGTTGATTTTTTTTTTGATTAGAATGTTACATTGACACCTACCTGATAGATAGTAGATGCAGGGTAGAAACCATAATCGATACCTACTGATGATGGGCTTGATACAGCTCCGATTTCAGGATCGAGACCTTTATAAGAGGTAAAGGTTACCAGATTCTGCGCAGATACATATACCCGGGCATTTTTAATACCGAAATCTTTTGAGAAATTAATATTGCCGAAGTTATATCCCAATTGAATATTTTTTAATCTCAGGTAATCAGCATCCTCAACAAATAAATCTGAGTTTCTGAAATTTCCGTTTGGGTCTGTATCAGTCATTCTAAACCAGTTATTAGTTGATCCTTCGCCAGTCCAGGCATCTGTATAATAATATTCTGGTTTGTTGTATCCAACCCTGTCGGATCTGTTTAGAGCATTAACAATCTGATGGCCAAAAGCTCCCTGCCAGAATAGAGAGAGATCGAATTTTTTATAGCTGACAGAAATGTTTGTACCAACAATCCAATTTGGGTTTGGATCCCCGACCATAACTCGGTCTTTGCTGCTGATAACACCGTCTTTGTTAATATCTTTAAACTTAACGTCACCAGCAACTGCTTTTGACTGGTATTTAACACCTGCAACATTTACATAAGATGAGGCTTCCTCATCGGTTTGAAAAATACCATCTGTTACGTATGCACTGTAATACCATACAGGATAGTTTTTCTGGAATTTTGTTATCGGTCCATCTTCCTGATGCAACGTAACACCTTCCTGAACGCTTTCTTTTCCAGTGTTTAATACTTCATTGTAATTATAAGCTACATTACAATCAATGCCGTAGCTGAAATTTCCAAATGTTTTTTTATGACCTAATTCAATTTCAATACCTGTATTTAATACATCCCCAGCATTTATGTAAGAGTTATAATTTCCATAAACATAAGGATATGTGGCTTTTGTTAGTAAATCATGCGTCGTTTTCCTGTAGTAATCAATGTTTAAGGTTAGGCTATTATTCCATAAACCCATATCAAAGCCTAAATCAAGCTGTTCACTGGTTTCCCATTTTAGATTTGGATTTGACAGGACTGATGGTTCGGCTGCCCGCAGCAACTGACCGTCGGAACTGGGGTATTGATAAATCTCAGTTATAAAGGCTGCCCATTGAAATGGTTCCAGATCGGATGTACTGCCATTTTGTCCCCAACTCGCACGTACTTTGAAAAAATTAATTGGGGCTACTGACCAGAAGTTTTCCTTGGATACAACCCATCCCAAAGAAGCCGATGGAAAATATCCAAACCTGTTTTTTGGTCCAAAGAGTGATGATCCATCAGCACGCATTACCAGTGATAAAATGTATTTTTCAGCATAATTGTAACTAAACCTGCCGAAATATGATATCCATTTTTTTTCAGTAATTGCATCACTTGCCTGAAGGAGTGAATCAGGAGTTAAATTGAGAAGAGCAGAGTTTTCATCCTCTCTTATTAAACCGGAGCCATTGATCCATAATCCATTGTATTTTTCATCACGAGACTCGGTGCCTACGATAGCTGAAATTTTATGTTCATTTATTTGTTTAGAGTAGCTTAACATATTACCAATCTGCCAATTGAGCCACTTTTCAGTGCTCTTGTTTACTCCATTTTGAATATTATCATTTTCGAGGTTGAAATATGTTTTCGGATACCAACTGAAATTGTTGCCAAAAGCTAATTCATAATCAACTTTGCTGGTAAAAACAAGACCATCGAACAGGGTTATGTCTGCACTAATATCTCCAAGAAATCTGTTGGTTGTATAAGTTGAATGCTGTACCTCAAGAAGTGCCAGGGGATTATAGACTTCGCCATTTACATAATCTGAAATCCCATAATATTTGTCAGCACTATTTTTAACTAATGATGAAGGATTTTGTAATTGAACAAATGATGGCAATTCACTCAAACTATTCACAGTAACTGGTGTTAGCGGATCCATATTCATGGCCATGTTCATGTAACCACCAAAAATGTTGTTTTCTGGAAGTGATTTGCGCATTGATTGCGTAAAGTTCAATCTATTACTTAGTCTTAACCACTTCTTAACATTGTAGTCTGCATTAAATCTGGCAGAGTAACGGGTAAAGTTTGATTTACTTCCTCCAATAATTCCTTCCTGGGAAAAATAGGAACCGCTTGCCATATATGTAAATTTTTCATTTCCGCCAGAAACGGATAAATTGTGTTCAGACATAGGAGCAACATTAATTACTTCTTTTAACCAGTTGGTATTGTATTTTTGAGTTCCCGGGTATGGTAAATGGGAAGAACCGACAGGATTAATAATTGAAGCT
>JAHEEB010000418.1 GCA_024640925.1 Bacteroidota bacterium
ATTAATATTTCTAACAAATATGTGACCTATTCGGTGACCTATTTTTTATTTTATCTTTAGGTCACCGAATAACACATAAGTAACATATAAACAGTTAGTTGAAAATATTATTTAGGTGATTTAAACGGTTTTTAGTGGTTCACTTTAATTGGTTTTGGTGACCTGTTTTTCTTAAAATTATTATTAACTACTAAATCGTATTTAAATGACAAAAAACACTCTTGGAATTATTTTTTATCTGAAAAGACAAAAAAGTAAAAACGGAAAAGCTCCCATTTATGCACGCATAACTGTGGATGGAAAACGAGCTGAGATTTCGATAAAGAAAGATATCGAAATTAATAACTGGAACTATGTGAAAGGTTTAGCTAAAGGCAAAGGCGAAGAAATAAAATCTTTGAATACTTACCTGGAACAAATCCGAAGCAGAATGGTAGAATGTTATCAAAATTTACAGCTTAAAAAGCAACCTATTACAGCTGAAGCAATAAAAAACTTGTTTCTGGGAGTAAAAGAAAAGGAGCATACGCTGATGAATTTATTTGATTATCATAATGAGCAAATGAAATATTCGCTTGAAAACAATACCCTTTTACATTATAATACAACAAAAACTTATTTTCAGAATTATCTTAAGCAATCTTTAAAAATATCTGATATCTATCTTTCGGAACTAAACTATAATTTTTTGGTAGGTTATGAACGGTTTATGAAAGAAAGTGAATCACTTGATCCAAAAAAGCCTTGCAGACATAATACGATTATGAAACACATCCAACGTTTACGTAAAATAGTAAATATGGCACTGAAGAATGAATGGATTGAGAAAGATCCATTTGTTAAGTTCAAACAAACATTTAATCGTTCGACCAGGGAATATCTTACTGAAGA
Source organism: Bacteroidota bacterium (assembly GCA_024640925.1). GTDB lineage: Bacteria > Bacteroidota > Bacteroidia > Bacteroidales > UBA10428 > UBA10428. The sequence goes on from JAHEEB010000418.1 coordinate 892, forward strand.
AGAACTGACAGCTATTGAAGCAAAAGATTATTCCATTGTCAGGCTCCAATATGCAAAGGATTTGTTTGTATTCAGTTGCTATACAGGATTGGCTTATATAGATTCCTTCAACCTTACTCCGCAAAACTTAACAATTGGTATAGATGGGAAATATTGGATTACTACTTGCAGAAAAAAAACAGATCAACCGGTAAGGATACCACTATTACCCAAAGCAATAAAAATAATAGAGAAATATAAGACACATCCTTCAGTAATTGCAAAAGGTAAATTGTTACCAACCTATTCAAATCAGAAACTGAATTCTTATTTGAAGGAGATTGCTGATTTCTGCGGAGTTAAAAAGGTCTTAACATTTCACATTGCACGACATACTTTTGCAACAACAGTTACATTAACTAATGGTGTCCCGATTGAAACTGTTTCTAAGCTGTTAGGTCACACAAACATAAAAACAACCCAGATTTATGCTAAAGTCATTGAAAAGAAGGTAAGCCTGGATATGGACTTACTAGAGAAGAAATTGGATGAAGGAAGAAAGGAGAAACATATTGTCCAAAAAGCAGTTTGATAATACTATTTATTTAAAGTAATCGTTAGTTAGTTGATTGGCGTCACAACCCTTTAAAATAAGGTCATACAATTTGAGAATTTATAGATTTTTCTATCTTTGTGTACCTTAATTTTTAGGGTTGTTTTTTTGAAATAATTTATAAACGTTTAAGCTTAAGTCCAATGCAACTAAATACCTTATATGAATTTTCTACCCTTGATTTTTATATTCTTAAAAAGATAAACCCTCAGAATATTGATGCTGAATTAAATTCTGATAGTTTTGAACAGATTACTCAGTTAATTCGAATTGAGGTTTGGGAAAGCTCACAAAATATAATAAGCAAAGCTCATTCACTGCTTTATAATGAGCATATTCGTTCTTTTATCTGTAATCATCAGGCACAATTATGCTACCTGATCGATCAATTGTTTTCTTATAAAAAAATATATACAGGAAAATATTTTTCTGTGTATGCGGATGGTTTGTTAATTATTGAAGAAATCTTGTTTGAGTTATTAGAAATCTTGCAGAATCGGTTTTGCAACTATTTTGATTTCAATGCGAATGTTCCCATTATTTCTCAATTGGATCAAATATCTGTTCTTAAAAATAAAATAAAACAGATAGAAGTAAATAATATTTCTGTTGATCCTTTATTGAAAGAAATCATTCTTAGACCAATTAAAACATTTATTAACTCAGGAATACATCAGGGCATTACTTTTAAAAAAACAGAATACTTTATTTTGTTGCTAAAACAACTGGAATTAATAAAGGGGAAAAATGATGATATTTCATTGACATTAAATCTTGTATCCATAAATTATAATGATAGTTGGTTTGTTAAGTATCTGTTAAAAAAAATTATTTCTGGAGTGAATGATGAAAGTCAACCACACAAAAAATTGCAGGTCTTGATGATTTATTTAAAACATTTCAAAAAAGTTGAAGTTCAATTTGATATAGCTTTTAGTCCAAAAAACATAGATGTAAAAACACAAATACTAAAGTGGATCTCTGAAGAGATAGAATGTATTGAAAAGGAAATTAGTTTGATTGAGAAAGAGAAGCAAAATAAACAAATAGATGTTGGAGTTAAAATTCAAACAGGTATGTCAGTTGCTCAACTTGGCTATTTCTTAAAATTATTGGTTGATTGTGAAGTTATAAAAAACACGAATCAGAGTGATATTATCCGTTTTTTTTCCAGGTATATTATTACTAAACAGAAAGATGTTGTTTCACCAATAAGTTTAAACGCAAAATTTTATAAACATGAAGAAAACAATAAATATGTAGTGAAGGAATATCTGAAAAAGATGATAAATGAAGCCAACAAAAAGGATTATCCATAAAAAAGTTTCCTAACCGTCCTTTAACTCTGATTGTAACCCATTATCCTCCAAAATAGTCAATAGTTCATAAAACATTCTATAACCAAACAAAGGTAGTTCTCTCATCTCATAGGATCGTAATCTAAGGATTTCTTCAAGGTTATGAAAGTTGTTTTTATCTGCCATTTCAAGAAACTCTTTACTGAATGACAATTTTGATAATGGCTCCTGTAGTGTTTGTTGTTTGGACATGACGAAATTACTTATGATTTAAATTACTATTTTAACTTTTACGAAAAACGTAAAATATTGTTACTTAGAAATTTGGTAGAAAATGGCACATATCATCCAACTTGGACTTAAGGAAACAAAAGTATAAAATAAATACAAAATAGGACTTAATATGTTTCCTCAGGAACTTATATAAAATATTATTTTAGTGTAAAACAATTTAAATCAAACTGTTAAATAGGTAGTGCTACCCCTAAGGACTGGATGAGCATTAAAAATATCTTTTGCTTTGTACTGTAATAATTAAAACATATAAATTATGCCAGCACAAATTGCAACAACAGATGATCTAAGAGATCTAAAGTTAGAATTATTAGAAAGTATTAAAACTATGTTCAATGAAAATCATGGAAAGCCAGCAAAGAAGTGGTTAAAATCACCTGATGTAAGAAAACTGTTGAATATCTCCCCAAGTACCCTGCAAGTGTTAAGAATTAATGGAACACTGCCCTATACAAAACTAGGTGGAGCTCTTTATTATGATTATGAGGACATTCAAAAAATTTTCGATGAAAACAAAACCTGCAACATATTATAAATTTTAGTATTATGAATTACATAAAACAACTTACTGCATTTTATCAAAAAGCAAATGTGGATAAGCGACTAAGTGCTTTACATATGAGTCTTTATAATGCGTTATTTCAGTTCTGGAACATTAATCATTTTATTAATCCAATTATTTTGAACCGTAGTCAAATCCTTAATTATTCAAAAATCGGATCATTTCATTCTTATTATAAATGTTTGTCAGAGCTAAATAAATGGGGATATATAGAGTATTTTCCTTCCAATACACCATTGAAAAACAGTTATGTAAAAATTAGAGAATTTAATGTAGATGATCAAACTGTCATTGATGCAAAAACTATATTGCCAGAGTGCAAAAATGAATCACCTGATGCAGAATCGACATTACAAGAGAACAAAAATGATACATTGATTGATGCAAATTTGACATTACAAGAAGGCAAAAATGAATCACCACTTGATGCAAAATCAACATTGCCTAAATACAAAGAAGAGTTATATGATGCAAAATCAGCATTACAGGGATGCATTTTTGAATCACCTCCTGATGTAAAATTGCATCAACTGTGGTTCAAAAATGATACAATGATTGATGCAAAAATGCATCCTTATATAAACAATAAACAAATAAACATTAAAACAAGAGAGAGAGAGTTTAAAAACACACCCTCTCCTGATTTAGAATTTTTAAATTTTTTTTCTGAAAATCCTGATGAATTAAAATCCGATAATTTTCCGGAAGAAGAAAAAAGAAAAAAAGTTGCGCAAAAAAAAGAAAAAGAATTTTTGCCCCCAACTCTATCAGAGATAAATGACTTTTTCGTGTCAGAATATTACCCTTTAGCTGAAGCAAAAAAGTTTTTTTACCACTATAAAGCCAATGGTTGGCTTGTAGGTGGTAAAACCCCGATGAGTGACTGGCAGGCTGCTGTCCATAACTGGATGTTTAAAGTTCCAAGTTATGAAACTGCCAAAGAACCCGGAAAAGTAAACCTCAATTCGGAAAAAGACTATGGAGAACCTCTATGATTTCACAAGGTATCGGCAAATGATAGAACAAAAAGGCAGAGAACTTTTTGGAGAGCAATTCAGTCTTCATAGTGAAGACTACGAAATCATATCAAAATTAATCGCTTACATTATGCGAAACGAAGAAATCTCCAGGGAACATAATATTTCGCTTCGAAAAGGAATTTTACTGGTTGGTCCGGTTGGTTGTGGAAAAACTACATTAATGACACTTTTAAGGCTTTTCCAGCCTGGAGATAACCGATACATTATGAAATCGTGCCGGGATATAAGTTTTGAATTTATCCAGGAAGGATATTCTGTTATCCTGAAATATAGCCGGTATTCATACAATCAGGATATTCCTAAAATGTATTGTTATGATGA
>JAHEEB010000419.1 GCA_024640925.1 Bacteroidota bacterium
CGAGCTGGGGGTTTTGATTAAAACCCATGGTATCAAAGGACATCTTATCATGAAGCTGAACGATATCAGTTTCGACGAAATTAATACAATGGAATCGGTATTCATTATTATTGATGCATTACCGGTTCCATTTTTTATTGATGATTTTTATGAAAAAGATATTTATTCTGCAATTATCAAGTTTGAGGAAATTACTTCATCAGAAAATGCTAAAGTTTTAGTTAATAACACTGTTTACATCGAGAAAAAATTTCTGTCAAAAAAAAGTTCTGGACTAATCAAATCCTATTCCGGTTATTCTGTTATTGATTCGAAAGCCGGAGTTATTGGAAAACTGAATGAAATAATTGATTTCGAAAAAAATCCGATGATGCAAATTATTCAAAACAATAAAGAAATTCTGCTCCCCCTGCAACTAGAATTCATATTAAATGTTGATGAGAAAAAGAAAATAATCTTTGTTTCCTGTCCTGACGGTTTATTGGATATCTATTTATAAATTTGTCTGTTACTTCTGGACGCCTTTCCCTTTGCCTATTTTATGCTTTCCTCCATACTAAACAACCATTAAGGGAATTAAAAAAATTGAAACTCATTATGCTCATATTCCCTGATTAAGCAATAGAAATATTGAAATTTTTATTGCTTTTAGCCCCGATTTTTAGAATTTCTTTTGGACGAACATATTATTTACTTTGACGAATGTCAATTTATTTTTGATTAAAGTAACCTAAAAATAAAAATGCCGTATTAGTTTATACAAACTACTAACTTAAATAACTGATCTCCACAATCAGTTATACTATTGAAATTTTTAAAGACAGGGCATACTTCTCACGTCTTCTGCAATTAGTAAAAATGAAAACCACAAAACTACTAACTGTACGAACAGTTGTGTTGAGTTTTTCTATTCATTCACTATAGTCAGTGTTCTTTTATAACAGTTAATGGCAGCTTTCAGGATCTTTAAACTGTTTGTGCTCAGGTAGACTTTGCTATGGAGGCTCAATATAAATTCTTTTACCTGTCGATAGTTATGATTTTACTTCTTCAAAATTAATAATCTCAACAAGCGGGAGTCATGAAATTTCGGTAGCCTATACTTTTGAGAAACCTGCCAAACGAAAACCAAGTCATAAAATGGTGCCATGCCTGACTTATAAATTGGTAATCGTTCTGTAATAATAGAAAAACGTGTCTAATATTGATTTATCCAGTATTAATTAAAAGGGTAAAATAAAATTTTCCTTATTTTCACAATCTCAAACAAAAACCTTCTCATGAGATTGTACCAAAAGCTTACCATCAGAATTGCTGTTTTAGCTGGAATTATTGTCGCTATAAATTTCATCTATTCAAAAACCCTATATAAAAAAGATTTTGTTACAAATTCTCCCATCATTGAAAATATCCGGAATCTTCCAACTGACTGCAAAGTGGTTTATCTGGCTGAGTCGAGCAATTTTACCTACTACAAAGATGATAAAGACAAAAGAAGAATCAGTGAATTCAGTTCTGACTTTTATCCCGGGCTAAATTGTTGCTACCTGGACCAGGCAGCTATGCATGCAGGAAATTTTAAGTATGTATTGTATAATATTCCGGAAAATTCAAAAATTGAGACAATTATTGTTACCATGAATCTGCGTTCGTTTGGTGCTGATTGGATATATTCCAAACTCGAAACGGCCCTTCAGAAACAAATGGTTTTCCTCCATAAACGACCGCCCTTAGTTAACAGAATGTTCCTGGCATTTAAAGGTTATGATTTAAAAGATGAAGAAGAAAGGCACAGACAGGTATTAAAAGAATGGGGAAAGGAAAATCTTTCACTTCCGCCTTCTTTTCCATACAAATGTGTAAATGAATGGGACAAAGCCAGGGCTAATGGAAGTATCCTGGATTCTATCGGGAACTGGGATATGGCAAAAATTCAACTCTCTTGCCATTATGTTAAAACATATGCTTTCAGGATTGATACTCTTACCAATGCAAGAATTAAGGATTTTGATGAGATAGTGAAATATGCGAAAAAAAGAGGATGGAACCTTGTTTTTAACCTTCTTGCAGAAAATACAGAAAAAGCATCGGAACTTGTTGAACCGGAACTTTTATTATTAATGCGCCAAAACAGAGATTTACTTGTTAAGAGGTATTCCCGCATGGGTGTGCTGGTTGTAGACAACCTGGAAGATGTTCACGATAAAGAATACATCGATCAAAACTGGACAACAGAGCACTATACCGAAACAGGAAGGAAAATTGTTGCCCGCAACCTTGCTGATAGTCTGAAGAAAATCTATCCTCAGTATTATTCTGCTCCGGATAGCATATGGTTACCTAATTAGGGCCTTCTGATTAAGTTAAATCCAACGTTTAATGACCTCAGCGAGGGCATCTGTTTATAGTAAAAAATCATTGCCTGTATTCGACCCCAGCCGGGGTCGCACCTTTTGATATCAAACATTTTCTATAAACATGTAAACCCTCCGGGTTATGGTTTATTCAAAAAAATAGGTATTTTAGAAATTGAAATTTATAAGTAATTAATTAAAATTTTTAACGTTGGGTAGAACCTCTTACTATTAACTCTGTTTTTATTTGTTCTACTCTTGTATCAATATCGATATCGCTTTGTATTCTTTCGATTAGCATCGATGCAGACTTTTGTCCCATTACATAGCCCTGTTGTTCTACTGTAGTTAATGGGGGATCTGTCATTCCTGAATACATACTATTACTAAAGCCCACAATAGCAATATCCTGAGGTATTTTGTAACCCGACCTCTTAATAATTGACATAGCTGTGATGGCGGTAAGATCGTTAACAGCAAAAATACCATCTATCTTCTTTTCCAGAGATAAGAGATAAGGTATACATTTCAATGCATGCTGATCGGTATCGCACCGTAAAATGATTTCTTCGTCAACCTCAATTCCGCTATCTTTAAGGGCTTGAATATAACCATTCCGCCGGTTTCTGCCAATAAGTAATTCCTGGCTGGTTGCCAGATGTGCAATACGCTTACAACCCGCATCGATAAGGTGTTTTACGGCTTTATAGGCCCCACTAAAATCGTCAACAATAACCCGATCGGTATTTTGTATATTGCAAACCCGATCATAAAATACGAGTGGAGTATGACTGTTTTTTATATCATTAAAATGATCAAACTTAGTAGTGGTCTTTGATACAGAAACAAGTACCCCGTCCACTCTTTTCGAAAGCAATGTTTGAACAACGTGCAACTCTCTGTCGTAGTCTTCGTTCGATTGACAGATAATAACCGTATAGCCCGATTTATATGCCACATCTTCGATACCACTAATGACTGAACTGAAAAAGTAATGGGCAAGTTCAGGTATAATAACACCAATTGTTCTGGAATGACTATTTCTCAAACTAAGTGCAATTGCATTTGGCTCGTAGTGCAATGTTCGGGCAAGTTCTTTAACTGCCTTTTTTGTTTTAGGACTAATATCCGGATGATCTTGAAGTGCCCTTGAAACTGTGGAAGGAGAAATTCCAAGGTTTCTGGCTATATCTTTTATTGTAGTCTGAGAACTCTTCATGAGATCAAAATTTTCTATATTTATATCACTGATAAGGGCTAAAATAACTAATTTTATTATACAAATAAAATATTCCACTCTGCAAACGATTGCGGTAACGATTGATGTTTTTTTACAGCATTCTCAAATTTCAATAATTGTTAAAGCTTTATTTTCAATCTAAATTTAACGTTTACATCTAAATCATTCTGTAATTATGAAAAACTCAAAAGTTAGTTTGATTGTATTTCTATTATTGGCGCTTTGTGTAAACATATTTAGCCAATCCGTAACTACTATCCCTGCTTTTCCTTCGGTAAATGATTCGATAGTTGTAAGTTTTAATATCGCCGAGTGTTCAAATCAAAGTCTTATGGGTTATACCGGCGATGTATATGTACATACCGGGGTTAAAATTAAAAGCAGTACGCAGTGGGAGCATGTTATAGCTGAATGGAATGTAAATATAAATAAAGCTAAATGTACCCGCATAAGCACAAATATTTACCAGATTGTTCTTAAACCAACCGTTATGGAATATTATGGAATTCCGTCGACAGATACTGTTACAGATATAGCTTTTGTTGTAAGAAGTAGCGATGGATCGAAACAATCAGAAGATATACTGGTTCCTGTATATCAACCTGGCTTAACAGTGGAATTAACAAACCCTTCAACAAACCTTATTGTTACAAAAGGGACTAATGTAGATATAAGTGCTCAAACTGTTCGGATTGGTACACCTAAAGTAGATAGTATCATCTTATTCCTTGACAACATCCTCATTCATACTTCTAAAAATGATACATTGTTCCATCCGGTTATTGCTGCTGACTATGGATTACATTGGATAAAAATAAATGCTGTAAACAGTGAATATTCTGTTCTTGATTCCGCGTATTTCTTTGTCAGAAAAGAGGTACAGGAAGTTGAATTGCCAAAGGGGCTGGAGAATGGAATTAATTATGTCTATGATACCTCTGCTACCCTTGTTCTCTATGCTCCGGAAAAAGAATCAGTATTTGTAATCGGTGATTTTAATGACTGGCAAATTGATACTAATTACCAGATGAATAAGACCCCTGATGGAAAAAGGTGGTGGATAAGTCTGGATAGTTTAACAGCAGGGGAAGAATATGCATACCAGTATTATATTGATGATGGCATTATTGTTGCCGACCCATATACCGAGAAAATATTGGATCCGGTAAATGATACCTTCATTACAGAATCAACTTATCCTTTGCTTAAAGAGTATCCTTACGGAAAAACAACAGGCATTGCAAGTATATTACAAACCGCACAGGAAAAATACATATGGCGCGTAAATGAGTTTGTTCCACCTGAAAAAGAAAACCTGGTAATTTATGAATTACATGTCCAGAATTTTACCGATGCCAGAAATATTAAAACCATTACAGACTCC
>JAHEEB010000420.1 GCA_024640925.1 Bacteroidota bacterium
TCCCCTTCTGGTTTAATATCCTCATTTCCATTCAAACTGATGGCAATTTTCGATTCAGTTTCAAATGGATTTACCAATTTAACAATTATGGTATTTGTAGCCTTATCCTTTGTTACCACAGAGTAAATATGTTTATGTTTAGTTTTTTCAATAATAGTAACATCATGGATAAGGGTATCATTCAGGTAACATTTGATGTTGTTCTGTTTAACTACAGCTTTTACCCTGTACCATTCGTTTTCATTAACCGAACCACGTACAGAACTCATCATTGTGCTTCCACCATTATAACAAAGTTCAAGAGCATGCTGGGTATTGTTCCACCCGCCGATATTCCATTTAACAAAGTTTCTGTCATCCTTTGCATTGAAAGTCATAAAAAAACCTTCGTTGCCCGAAATCTTTTTGGCCTTAAAAGTAACCGTGTAATTCTTCCAGGCAGTATCGCCCATAAAAGCATGGGCAAAAATATCGCCATCATGCTGAATAAGCACACCGTCTTTTACTTCCCACGAACCATTTACAGGGAGCAAGGGGTACTTAGTCTGAGCCTTTGAAAAATCTTCCTTTAACAAGGTATCATTGCCGGAAACAACGAGAACATCATCAAAAGCTGAAATGGTACTGTAGGTATCGAACCCAATGCAGCCGGAAGGAATCTTAATGTTGTTGGGTATGCAATTCCTTCTTATTATGCACAAAAAATGTTCAGCCATAACAAGGGGGATGTTACATTGCAATCGACTCTTTCTACCGATTCTGTCGAGGTACACCTCGTGATTATTGTAATGTATCAGGTTAACCGGCCAGATATAGCCGTTTTTGTTCACGTTCTCAAGGAGTGGCGCAAAAGAAGAAAGCTCTATGATATCGCCATTGCGTTCAAAAGATGTGAGAAAACTGGCATCGGCAAGCGCAGAATAAAGATTTCCTCTTCCCACATTTGCATTACAGGCATATTCGCCAATATAGATTTTTTTCCCTATCCGTGGATAATCGTCAAAAATTGCATTGTTCGCAAACAACCAATCGGGATTTCTGTAATAATGCAAATCGAGAATATCTCCTTTATTGTCGGGGAAATCGAACATATTTCTGTCGGCTGTCGGGTGTGCCGATCGGATGATAATTATATCGTTATATTTCGCTTTTATAGCATCATAAAACAAAATATAGCGCGGATTGTAATCGGGTCCCCAATTCTCGTTCCCTATTTCGAGGTACTTTAAATTAAAAGGAGCAGGATGCCCGTTTTTTGCCCTTAATGCTCCCCATTTTGATGAAGCCGGTCCATTGGCATATTCAATAGCATCGAGAACATCCTGAATCATTGGTTGAAGCTGATCAAGTGGTTTGCTGTATGAATTCCTGGCCTGGCAGGTCATTCCAATATTAACCACATACAAGGGTTCGCTTCCAAGGTCTTCGCTCATCTGTAAAAACTCATGAAAACCAATCCCGTCGGAAGATCTGTATTCCCACATGTTATAATGGCCCGGACGCTCGGCAACATCGCCAATGGTGGTTTTCCATTGTATCATATTTTCGAACGTAAACCCTTCAACCACACAACCACCCGGAAATCTCAGGAACTTAGGGTTTAGTTCCTTCAGCATTTTCATTATATCGGCACGTAACCCATTTTCGCGGTTGTTCCATGTGTTTTCGGGAAAAAGCGAGACCATATCAAACCATAACGTATTCGCCTTTGTAGCTGACAAAACCAACTTCAGGTTGTTGTTTGTTTCCGATGCAACAATTACCGATTTGTATTTTGTCCAGTTCCTGGTTATTCCGGAAAATTCCGCGCTCCCATAAACTTTACCGGAGTTGTCTTCTAAAGTTACCTTCAGCTTTTCCGACATGGGTTTCAGGGAGCGACAATAGAAAGAAAACATGTATTTTTCACCTTTAACTACAGGTATGCCATAATAGCCTTCATTTACAGCCGCTACACGTCCCTTGTTGGTTTTTATATACAGCTTTAAAGAATATACCTGAGACTTATTCAGCGGATTAAGGGTATCGAGATGCATACTTCCTTTTGCTTCTTTATCTGTAACTATATCCCACGCAGGAATAGAATCGGTAATACTTGTATTAACAATAAAATTACCAGGCGATATAGCAAAACCGCCTTCAATCCTGCATCCTTCAGGTGGCCTTATATCTTCAACCGAACGATTACGGACTAATTCGGCATACAAGCCACCATCGTCGGCCATGTTAATCTGCTCGAAAAATATTCCATAAAGATTAGGGCTAAGTTGCACCCCCTCTTTGTCAAGTTGAATATCTAACCGCGATAGGGGGGCCTTTTCAGAAACAGTAGTTTGACAAAATACTTCGCCAGAAATGTTTACTGCTAGCAGAATACTTAAAAAAGAACATAAAGATTTCATCATTGATTCGTTTTGTTACACAATATAATATACAAAATTAATTTGTATTTCCTTTAATACACAGCAAGGCATATTCTTTGGGAAATTCTCCAAAAAGTTCTTTAAAGCAGTTGTTAAAATAGGAGTAATTACTAAACCCTGTGGCATCCATTACTTCGGCAATATTGTTTTGTCCCTGGTGAAGAATTTGTGCTGCCCTTTTCAGCCGAATTGTGCGGATAAACTGATTAGCAGAATTATCGGTCAGGGCTTTTAACTTTCGATAAAGCTGTGCACGGCTCACACCTAGCTCAATTGCCAACAGATCGATGTTTAAATTGGGGTTAGATATATTCTTTTCTATTATATCTATTGTTTTTTGCAAAAACTTTTGGTCAGCATCCTCAATAGTAATTTCCCTAGGCTGAAGCTGAAACTGTTTAGAAAATTTCTCCACGAGGTGTTTTCTCAATCTCAGCAGGTTCTCCACCCTTGATTTTAAAATGGCTGAATCGAAAGGCTTACTAATATAATCATCAGCGCCTTTTTCAAAACTGCTCAACCGTGTTCCGATATCATTTTTAGCAGTAAGCAGAATAATTGGTATATGACTTGTTGCGTTGTTATTTTTAATCTTTTCAATCAATTGAATACCGGATATCTTTGGCATCATGATGTCGCTTATAATAATGTCAGGTACATACTCGATGGCTAAATTACATCCTTCTTCCCCATTGCTGGCTTCAAGAATTTCATATTCACCGGTAAAAATGCCGGCAATATATTTTCTCAAATCACCATTATCTTCTACAATAAGAATCGACTTTTTATCGGGATTTGGTTTTTCCGATGATCTTTCCATATTGGTCTCATCTTCCAGATGCAACAACCCAATATAATTCCACATCCCGGGTTCATTCTCTACAGGAGAAATTTCCTCATCAGAATAAAAGTGTTTTTCCAACGGTATTTTTACCTTAAAACTTGAACCTTCACCCTTCCTGCTTTTAACAATTATTTCTCCTTTGTGCAGTTCAACCAATTCCTTTACCAGGGCCAACCCTATGCCCGATCCCTGCTCATTGCTTTCTGAAACCCTGTAAAAACGGTTAAATATATTTTTTAATTCTTTTTCCGCTATCCCAACACCATTATCTGTTACCTCGATACAGACAAATCCTTCTTCCCCTTCAAGAGCAAAAACTTCAACCTGTCCGTTTTCTCTGTTATATTTAACAGCATTTGAAACCAGGTTTGAAAACACCTTTTCAAGTTTATCTTCATCAAAATATCCGATAATTTCTTTTTCGACAGGGTGAAATACAATGGTGATGCCTTTTTGGCGGGCATAATCTTCAAAAGTTCCTGTTATTCCTTTCAGAAAAGCAGATAAGTTACCCTCGTTTACGTGAAGCACCATTTTCAATTCGTCAATCTTTCGCAAGTCGAGCAGAAGATTTATCAGATGCAATAATTTCATTGAGTTTTTCCTGATAACAGGAACCAATTTGTTTTCGGGCAGGAATGCAATCAATTTCTCAGTTAAACCTAAAATCAGGGTTAAAGGCGTTCGTAATTCATGAGAAACATTGGTAAAAAACTGAAGTTTTGCTTTATCAGCCTCATGAACCTGTCTTAACATGTTTTCGTTTGCCTGTTTTTGCTCCCGGAGCAGAATATTGTCTTTTTTCTTTCTCTTGTAACCAAGATAGATATAGAATGCCAACATACTGCCAAGTATTAAAACAACGATAAACAAGTTCCTTAAGAACCGTTGTCTGGCTATTTCTTTTTCGGCTTTTGCTGTATCAAGGTCTCGTTGTAGCTGCAGGTTTTTAAAATCGAAAAGGGTTTCCAGTTTAGCCAGGTTATCAGTCTGACTCATTTCTCTGATACTATCGGAGAGTACTTTAGAAATAGTTAAATACTCATAGGCTGAATGATAATCTTTCTGTAAACTATACAAATTTCCAAGCTTTCCGGCACTGAAATTTTGCCCTTCCAGGAACTTTATTTCCTTAGACAAATCATATGCTTTCCGATAAAATCGGATTGCTTCAGTTAATTTACCTTGTTTTTCATAGTAACTGGCAAAACCTTGAAAAGAAGCAATTTTAGCTCGATCATCATTTGAAGAATCAGCTAATTCAAGGCTTCTTTGATAATAAGCCCCAGCATTTTTCAAATCATTCGAAAACAAATATACATTCGCAAGTTTAATCAATGCATCATGAAATTTTATCCGGGGACAAACATCGCATCCGGTATTAAAGCACTTCAGATAATAATCTGAAGCTTCGGAAAAACGATTGTTTTGATAACTCAGTTCACCCAGTTTCATATATGCCGATGCAATGGTATGACGGTGTTTTCGTTGCTTACCATCATCCAAAGCATGGTTAAAATATACCAAGGCAAGACTGTCTTTGTCCATATGCCTGTACATATCGCCAATAAAAATATATACTTCACTTGGTTCAAGCATCTTATAATGCTGGTTTAGCTCAAGACTTTTCTGATAGTAGGTTAGAGCAAGCGAATAGTTTTGTTGTATCTCACTTAAGTAGTTTGCTATTTGAAAATAAGCT
>JAHEEB010000421.1:0-1479 GCA_024640925.1 Bacteroidota bacterium
TTCTACCACAGGATTATTGGTAAGCAGGGCATATTCAACCAGACCATTTAATATAAATGCCTGGGCCATATTAATGTTATCGCAATCGTGTATAACATCGTTGTTTGAATTTTTTGCCCAATAAAATCCTCCTGACGGATTATGAAATCTCTCATACAATGTTTTAAAAGCCAAATCGGCCAGAGGTTTATATTCCTGCGTGTTCAAATATCGGCATGCTGCTGATGCGCCATACATTATACGACTTAAAAAGAGAGAACCAATAACAGATGTTTTATTTGGCCTTCCTTCTGATGAATATTCCGAATAAATACAGTCTCCCCCTAATGAAAAAACATTTTTCATCCAAAAAGACAAAATCTTCTTTAATTCACCATCCAACCTCTCTACATAATAATCCATAATCTGTTTATTTACTGATTTTTTCAAATGCCCGATTCATCTTCTGATAAAATGAACCGAGTTTAAGAATAGTTAATAAAGCTTAAAAATAAGGTTTAAGGGAACGGTTTGAAAAATATTTATTAACAGTCAATTTGATTAAATTAGAATAAGAGGCTTTATTATAGCAACATAATATGATTAGTTCGTTTGTTTTAAAAAGTCTGTTATTTAAATAACAATAAATATAAAATAATTTGAATTTTTCTTGTAAGTTAAAAAAAAGAAATATACTTTTGCAGCACTAATTGATGATAATCATAGTAGTAGTAAGTTGTTTAGTTAGTAATTAGGGTTAATTAGGATGGTTTTCATAGGACTGTTCTAATTTCTGCAAGCCAGTTTAACTGGCACAATTTTATGGGTTAATTTTTAAAGTTAGGAGGCATAGTTAATATGCCTAATTGCTGATGTGGAAACTCCGGTTCCAGGAACATTGACGAGTTCGTCTGAATATCCAAAAGGACCGCGATTTCCGCTAAGCATGAAAGCTCTTCAAACAATTTTTTTTCCAATAGTTTTTTTCCAATGGTTGAATTTGTATTGTTATTTAAATAACAAATCATCTTCCTTATTCATATCGTTTCCGAATAGAAAGTTTTTATTATATAAATTTGATTTAAAATTTCTGTAATTGTCATTTAGTGGGCAGGCACAAGCGCCCGCTTGCGCCAGTGTTGGGGAAGTTAGTTAATCAACGGCACTTCCCGGTATAAATTATACAAGTTTCCTGTTACTGTATTTTGTAATTTCCTGAATCTGTTGTAATAAGTCTGCAAAAACCATAAAATTTATATATTTACCTAACAAATAAAAAATAGAACCATTAAAATGAAAATAGAACAGGTTGAGACCTTTTTCAGGGGCTCAAATCATTATGTGTTAATTCATACCGATAAAGGAATTACTGGACTTGGGCAATCGGGATGCTGGGCATATCCTGATGCAACTGATAGTGTACTTAAACATTTCAGCAAATACCTTGTTGGTAAGGATCCCTTGCGAATAGAACATCACTGGCAGTATTTATACAGAATG
>JAHEEB010000421.1:1489-4968 GCA_024640925.1 Bacteroidota bacterium
GCCCATTTCGGGGTTCAATTCTCTCTGCTGCTCTCAGTGCTGTTGATATAGCCCTGTGGGATATCAAAGGGCAATATTTAAATGCTCCGGTTTGGCAACTGCTTGGAGGTAATTGCAGAGATAAAATCCGATTGCATTTGCTGCTGGGGAGCGATTCTCCTGATGCAAGCGATACAGGGTTTACACCTGAATACCTGTATAATCTGGCAAAAAAAGCTGACGATGATGGTTTTACGGCAATGAAAATTGACCCGATTCCGGATAATTTTCAGAATTTGTCAGTGAGCAGTCTTATAAAAAAAACCCGTGATTTGGTTGCTGCCATGCGTAAAGGAGCGGGAACGGAGGCAGATATTATTCTTGAGATCCACCGGAAACTTACCCCCATGAATTCAATAATGCTTGCTAAAGAACTTGAAGAATTTCATCCGATGTTTTACGAAGATCCGATACAAATTGACAGCATTCAGTCGCAGAGCGAAATTGCAAAACGTATTACTTTACCGGTAGCAAATGGCGAAAGACTTCATACAATTTATGAGTTTCGCGAATTGTTGGCTAACGGAGGCAGTCAATATGTGAGACCCGACCTGGGACTTGCGGGTGGTATTACACAATGCAAAAAAATTGCTGCAATTGCTGAGTCGTATCATAGCGCAGTAGTCACACATAATTTTCTGGGACCTGTATTGACGGCTGCATCTGTTCATCTCGATGTATCCATTCCGAATTTTATTGTACAGGAATATTCAATGATAGATGAAAACCCCATAAATGATGTATTCAACTCATCATTAAAGAGGGAGGGAGGTTATTTGCTACTGCCTCAGGAAACCGGACTAGGTGTCCGAATCGATAGGAATAGCATTAAAGATAATTTTATTCCCAGAAATCTTGAAAATATTCCCCTTCGTGATGATGGTTCTGTTGGATATTCAGTATAATAATATATTTTACTAATGAATGTTATCATTAGCCAGGTAACTATTCTGGCATTACTGGCATTAATTGGTGCTATTGTATATAAGTTGAAAGTATTAACTGATGCAGGACAGCAAGGTATCGCCAAACTGGTTGTAAACCTCACTTTGCCCATGCTTATTATTTCTTCTATTCTTAAAATTAAGATCGATGTGGAAATTTTACGCAACAGCATTGCTATCCTGATACTTGCCTATTGTTCATTATTAATATTATTTCTTGGTGGAAGAATTGCTGCAAAATTCCAAAGACTCTCAGGTTACAGGGCAGACATACATACGATTTGCACCATGTTTGGGAATATTGTTTTTATTGGATATCCGCTGTTCAATGCAATTTATCCCGGTGGGGAAGGGGTGTTGTATGCAGCCATATACCATTTGGCATCGGATACACTATTATGGACTTTTGGAGTGTTTATGTTAAATAAGAGCGAAGAACAGGTAAATAGTGGAAAAATATTTCTAAAACGCTTGATGAATCCAAACATTATCGCCTTTATTGTTTCAATTATTCTTGCATTTTTTAATATTAAACTACCCTATATTCTGGATTTTACATTTAGCGGCATAGGAAGTACTACATTGTACCTTGCCATGTTATATATAGGAGCAATGCTTGCCAGGAACCGTTTCCTGAAGCGGGCTATTGTAAACAAAGAAAGTTATATTTTATCAATCAATAAAATGTTCATCATACCAGCCATATTGCTCGTTTTAATTATACTGTTCCAGCATCTGTTTGATTTTGAAATAACAGAACAGGTAAAAACACTTATAATTCTTCAGACAGCTATGCCCAGTATGACCATAATTGCCATCCTTGTAAAGGAAGAAGGCGTTGAACAGGTAACATCGCATATTTTTATCAATACCATAGTAAGCCTGATTTCAATACCACTCATTTTTTATTGCCTTAAATTCTTTGTTTAACTTCAGTTTCCAAAAACAACTCTTTTATTAATACACATTAAATCAAAATGACGTTAACAAAACAATAGAATATCAAGGAATACAAATAATTATAAACTTGCTCTTAATGAATATTTAATGTAGAATTAATATAAATAACTCAATAAATCTAAAGAAATTTTGGAAAATATTCAGGAGGGTTTATTTTTGTCAAAACAAATTTAAAATAACTAGCTTTCAAATTTAGAATTTACTAACTAAATTTCTGGATACTCATGAAAATAAGCTATGTTATTTCCTATGAACCAACTAAATTTTCAGCAGTCGGACAAGGAAACTGGAAAGAAATTGGTAAAATTATGGCCGGATTTGGTTACGAAGGTATTGAACTAGCCATAAAAAATCCTTTCAACATAGATGTAGCTGAATTGAAAAGTTATTTTAATCGATTACACTTGGAACTTGTTGCTATAGGTACCGGCCAGGTATATTTTGACGGAGGTTGCAGTCTTATATCACCGGAAATTGAAAAACGAAAAAAAGCATTTAATTTTCTTGAAGAATATATAAAATTAGCTTCTGTATTTGACGCAAAAGTTATAATTGGTCTTATACGGGGCAGGTTATCTGATCACACAAGTAAGTATAAAGCCTTGATTTTATGGGGCAAAAATTTTCTGAAAATATCAAAGACAGCTAAAAGGGCAGGAGTGGAATTGATAATAGAACCGATTAACCGTTACGAAACGGATTATTTTAATACAGTGCGCGAAACCGCCGATTTCATTGAATCAAATAATTTAAATAATACAGGCATCCTGTTTGATACATTTCACAGTAATATTGAAGAATGCTCATTCGAAGGCTCATTGAAATACGCCAGTAACCTTATTAAGCACGTACACATCGCCGATAGTAACAGGAATTTCCCTGGTTCGGGGCATATCGATTTTAAAAAGATATTTCAAGTTTTATTTAAAAATAAATATTCCGGATATTTTTCCGGTGAAATGAGGCCAATTCCCGATTTGATAACTTCTATTAAAAATTATATTACTTATATGAACAAGTTTAAAATAAATGAAAACCTTGTTCATTTAGAGATGCATAATAAATAGGATTAAGTTTTCTCTAATAATTTATCTGCAATTTTTTCTACAATTGAAAAAGATTTTAGCGTTTCAGATTTTTCTATTACTTATGAATCGTTATTTCAATTCCACTCTGGTTCTATTATTGGGAGAGGACCTTTTTAATTTCCGACTTGGCTGTAGAATTTCAATTCCACACTGGTTCTATTATTGGGTTGTTTTTTTTTAACCACAAAGGACGAAGGGTTACACAAGGGGCACAAAGACTTTTTTTCTTAGTTGTTTTTCTTTGTGCTCTTTGTGCGTCCTTGGTGTACTTAGTGGTTTCTGTATTTTTTAAAAAGCCTCCATTCTTTGGTTTATTTTACCACAAAGGACCTTTAGATTAGCAAACTAATTTTATTAATAAAACATAATAATAATGATGTTGAAAAAGGGGGTTCTAGGGGGAGTTAATAACTTTGAAACTTGTTAATAACCCAAAAACCGGAGGGAA
>JAHEEB010000422.1 GCA_024640925.1 Bacteroidota bacterium
TGAACTTTCACATATGCCTATCATACGGAATGAATTGGGCATAACTGATATGATTCATATGACTGATGGAGGAAATCTGGAAATCTTAGGTGTGGATCTTGATGGGTATGATCAGGCTAATAGAATTATTTCTTTAAGAAGTAAAAATGCTGAATTTCAGATGTATATCAATCGTTGTAGATTACATAATGTATATGGTGATATTATTGGGGGAAATAAAACTGACAGTGCATGTGTTTCCAATTTTTACATCAGAAATTCATTTGTATATAATGCAGGTCTTCATGCAACCTATATTAAAGATGTTTGGGTAAGAGATGGAGTTAATGATTCCAAATATAAATGGGAAGATGTTACCTTCTGGAATATTGGTCAACAAATAGAATGGTTTCAAAACTATTGTTCATCAACACAGACATATATTATCAATCATATAACAGGATGGAATTTAGGCACATACGAATCTTCGCCTAAGGAAATTATTGGAAATTCTGATGGATTAGGTAAGTATAATATTACTTTATCTAATTCCATTTTTAGTAATCAGGATCTTTTGAATGATCAGCCATCACTCATGTTTACAACTCAAAATCCGGTAGATCAAACAAATATTATAACGTTGAGAAATCTTGTTCTTTATGAAGTAAATGAACCTCAACCACGTGATGGTTCTTTGCCAATAGAAATAACGAATTGGCTCAGTGATAGTCCTCAATTTAAAGATCCTGAAAATGGTGATTTTACAGTCGGAAATTCAGCCTATATAACAGGTGGTGATAATGGAGAAATTCTTGGTGCCCGCTACTGGAATCCAAATTTTTTAGATAATTATTCTGATTTGAAATCAATTATGGATTTTAAATGTGAAATTGATAGTTTGTTTATAAATGGACAATTAATTTCAAATTTTTCTAAAACAAAACTAAATTATGAATATAATTTAAAATCATCGGATCCATTTCCTAAAATAACGTGTGTAAATGATAGTGGGTCCAAAGTATTAATTGCTTTTACAGAATTCGATAGTTTATCATCATCTTTTTCAGCCAAAATTAAGGTCACTTCAGCCAATAACTATAACCATAAGATTTACACAATTCAATTTTATGTATTAAGTAACATTGCCTATTTGAGATCACTTTCAATAGATTCTATTCCTATTTCAGGTTTTGATTCATTAAAGACAACCTACTTAATTAAGTTACCGTTTGACAGTTTAAGAATACCAACAATTGAGTTTACTTTAAATTATGATAGTTCAAACGTTGTTGTCAAGAAAGCAACTGACTTAAAAGGGAGTTTAGAAGAAAGACGAGCTGTAATTACGGTTGTTTCTGAGGACCTTAGCGATACAATTGAGTATAATATAGAGTTTTATATTATGAGTAATGATGCCTCTTTATCTTCAATAAAAGTGGATGGTTCAACAATCGATGATTTTAATCCCGAAAAATTCGATTATATTTTTAAAATACCTGTCTCAACGACTGATATTCCATTAGTAAAGTATGAATTATCGAATGATAGCGCTATCGCAGAATTAATTCCGACAACAAGCTTAGATGGGGTTACTCTAATTAAAGTCACTGCTGAAGATACATCATATAAAAGGGAATATACGGTTGACTTTGAATTGGTGCAAGGTACAAATCAAAATTACCATCAAGAAAATCTGCTGTTTTATCCCACAATTGTAAAAGATGAAATAAACATTATTAACACAATGGGTATTAACTCAATTGAGATTGTAACTGTTGTTGGTCAAACAATGTTAATAAAAACCGGAAATGAAATGGAAACAATAAATGTTTCTGGATTGAAGAGCGGGATTTATATCCTTCGTGTAAAAACAGACACAAGAATTATTTGTGAAAGTTTTATAAAAAAATAAAAAAAAGATGCTGCCCTCAAATTTATTGGACGGCCTCTTTTATTCCAAACCTTTTCTGGTTTCAAACGGCACAATTCATGGGCAAAGCCGATTTGCTTAATTTGTGGTTTGAGTTTATCGTTCAATTTATCCAAGAATCGGTAAACATCTTTATCAAGGCTTATTCTCTGATACTGGTACAAATAATCAATGGTTTTAAGCTTACTCAACGGAAAGGCTAAGCGGGCTATGATCAGATGTCTGAAAAGTTCTTCACCTATGGCACCTCAGGGCTAAGTGTACGTATATTGGCATTGTTTAACAAAGCAAAGGCTTGTTCAATTGCAGCATCGCTTTGACTAACAAATAGCTTAGGCTGAGCCGAAAGCCTTTCTATTTCCTGGAGGGCAAGGATAACTAAATTTTCAATTTCCTGCTGCGTGGTGGCAGAACGATATCCGCTTGTGCTCCTGCTAAAAGCACGTTTCTCGGTATCAAATCACATTAACCATTGTCCGTATAGCTTACAGACACTTTCATTTGTCTGAACAGGGATTTACCAGATTATTAATTGCGAAAAGCTTGTAAAAGAATTAATTGTCGACTTCAATTCTTTTTTTACCGCTTTCTTTGTATTTAAAAATTAATTATCTTTAATACAATTCTTTACCAAAAGATCCCTAAAATGAAACTCTTAAGCCAGTTGTTATTTATTCTATTGGCTTCCGTTTGGTCTCTTAATGGTCAAATTATTGAGTTAGGCTTCAATGCAAATAAACCGGAGCATGGTTTTTCCCTCAGCAAAGTAGGTTCAACAGGACTTACCTTGTTACTGAAAGCTTCAACCGAACATCAGTTAAGAGAAGCTGAAAATGTGATTTCTGATGAATCCTCAACTCCATTTTATAAATTGAAATGGGTACTGATTTTTTTACTGTTTTTACTGGTTTTTATTGTAATTGTGAGAATTAGAATTGTTCATATATGCAAAAAGTTTAAAAATCAAATGATTGAAAAAAACTTGAATGAAAACAATTCCAGAGAAATAACCGATCAAAAAGCCGATATTTATGAACAGATTTCAGAAGAATTTAAAACGCCCCTCACTCTTATCCTTAATCCTCTTGAACGATTAATGCAGCAACCGGGAGAATTTAACCAAACTACTTATTCGTTAATTTATAAAAATGCATTGCGGTTGCGCAGGCTGGTTAACCAATTACACGATCTTCAAAAAAAAGATGTTGGAGCTTTAAAACTGGAAGTAGTTTACAATAATATTGTTTACTTTATAAAGAATATTTCCATCGCTTTTAATCCCTTAGCTACTCAGAGAAACATAAACTATACCTTTACTTCTTCAGTTGATTCGTTGTATACCTGGTTTGATCCGGATAAAATGGAAAAGGTTTTATACAACATTATTTCAAATGCGTTTAAATATACCAGCGATAATGGAAAAATTGACATAAATGTAGAAAAAGTCGAACATATAAATGGACATAATCTATATAGTGAGTATCTGGAAATTAAGATAAAGGATAATGGTATCAGTATAGCGGAGGAATCCCTTTCATTGCTATTCAATTGTGAAGAAAAGAAGAATTACCGATCGGAATTTAACGAAATAGGTCTGGCTATCTCCAAAGAATTTGTAAAACTGCACAAGGGCAAAATGAGTGTGGAAAGTAGAGTTGGCAAGGGCAATTGTTATACCATTATCCTTCCATTTAATAGTGAATCACTAGAAAACAATAAAAAAGGATGTACAGAAACCTGTTTGAATGAAAAGGTTGCAGGAATAGCAAAAGAATCGGTGATTTTTAAGATGGATCGTCCTGTTCTTTCAGGTGAATCGGCAAAAAGTCTTCCTTTGCTTCTGGTTGTTGAGGATAATGAGGATTTTCTGACATATTTGTGCAGTGAGTTGCTTCCTTTTTTCAGGGTAATAAAAGCAACCGATGGAAATGAAGGGCTACATAAGGCTATTGAAACTATCCCCGACTTAGTTATCAGCGACATAATGATGCCTTTGATGGATGGAATTGAATTATGTGATAAGTTAAAAACTGATCTTCGTACAAGTCATATACCTGTAATATTGCTGACAGCTCGTTCAAATGACGAAAATAAGATTGAAGGATATCAATTAGGGGCCGATGATTATATTACTAAACCTTTCTCCCCGGAATTGCTGATAGTGAGGGTGAATGGACTGATTAAATCAAGAAGAAAACTGCAGGAATTATTTGCTACGGAACCAGGACAGATCAATAAAAATGTAACCGAAAATCCTATCGATGCTAAATTTTTAAGTGATATTGATTCGATAATTAACGAACATATGGCTGATACAACATTTGGTCCCAAAGAACTGGCCAAATTTATCGGAATGAGCAGGACACAGATTTACCGAAAACTTAAAGCTATTACCAATCATACCCCGAATGATTATATACAGGCTATTCGTATGAACAAAGCAGCAGAAATGTTGCTTGAAAACAAATATGCTATTTATGAAGTGGCTCATGCAATAGGTTTCACTGAACAGTCAAATTTTACCCGAAGTTTTACGAAAAAGTTTGGTCTTTCCCCTACAAATTATATTGCTACAAAAACCTTTACTGATAAGGTCTGAGACGATTTGATAAAAGTTTGGTACGATTTGATAAATAGAAAAAGGACGTTAGGTGTAACTTTATTCGATAGCTAAAACCTAATTATTAACTTAAAAATTAATACTATGAAAAAACTATTTGGTGCATTATGCATTATTGCTATTATTATTAGCAGTGTACTTGTATTAAGTTGTAATAAAGCAGAAGACGAAGAACTTAATACTCCTACAAACAAAAACATTGATTTTAAAGCAACAAAAACAATTACCAGTACAATCGTTGTGGCTGCAGGAACTACTTATGATGGCGGTGGTGTAACCATTGTTGCCTCAGGTATGGGTGATGGCAGTCAGAATGAAGGTCAGGACCCTATCTTCAAACTGATGGATGGAGCCATTCTTAAAAATGTTATCATTGCAGCTCCTGGTTGCGATGGTGTACATATTTATGGAAATGCTTCTGTTAACAATGTTACATG
>JAHEEB010000029.1 GCA_024640925.1 Bacteroidota bacterium
TATCTTTTCCAACCTGGGGAGGAATAACATTAATTTCAGGAAGGTAAACATCGGATCCAACGCCGGCATTTTGCACCGCAGTAAATATTAAGGTATCGGCCGCACCACTATATACAAAATCGTATACATCGGCCAAATCGTTGGTAACTTTGGTAGCCTTAGCATTCGGTTCCAATTTTGTTCCTGCATAGGTTGTACCTTCCAGATACAAACTGGAATATTTTGATCCTAAAAATCGAATGGTTCTGCTTCCTGCAACGTACAACTTAATTTTGCAGTTTTTTTTCATATCCAGACCATAAGTAGAGCCATGTCGGCTATAGGTACCACTCAAAATAAGGGTGCCATCGGTGCTTTTTCCACCATTTTTAATAATAATAGTGCTGTCCCTAAAATCGTAGGTTACAGTACCAGACAACTGCCCCGATGCAAACGAAATACCCAGCACCAAGGCAATAATTGACATTAATACTTTTCTTTTTCTCATTTCTTGAAATTTTTATTAGTTTAAAGGGCACTATCTCAAAATATTTTCCATGTAGTTTTCTGAAAAAATATTATGAGCCAATAAAAATATTTTTAAGAAATGATGACGATTTGGAAATTTTGTTTTTATAATGGGAAAAATTGACAACTACCTTTAACAGATTGTTGTTAACTTGTTTGTAATCAAAAAAAATGACTGGAGAAAATTCACTGATTAATTATACACGAATCAGAATATTATTTTTCTGTGTTCTTACCTTTTAAATAATTTGAAGGTGTACAACCATACTTCTCTTTAAAACATTTTGTAAAATATCCGGCATCGTTAAATCCAACTTTATAAGCGACTTCTGATATGGTATATTCCTTTGATTCAATAAATGCAGCAGCTTTTTTAAGCCTTATTTCATTCACAAATTCGATAGGCGCCAGACCAGTTAATGATTTCAATTTCTTAAAAAAGTTGGTTCTGCTTAGTCCGGTTTCTTTCACAATAGACTCAATCTGAAACGATGACTTATCGAGGTTTTCTTCTATTATTGAAGTAACTGATTTAAGAAATGCTTCATCTTTATCGGTAACAGCAATTGTATTTGTAGGAATATCAATGATTCTTACTTGTCCGGTAAACTTTAAATACAGATTTTTTCTAAGATCCAGAAGGTTTTTAATTCGGGCAACCAGATAGTCGCTGTCAAAAGGTTTTATTATATAATCATCAGCGCCATATTTCAATCCTTCTAGTCTTGATTCTATTGAAGATCTGGATGTGAGTAAAATGATTGGGATATGACTTGTAGCAAAATTATTCCTGAGCTTGTCTGTCATTTCTATTCCATCCATTTCCGGCATCATCAGATCTGAGATAATTAAATCGGGTAATACCTTTTCTGCCATATGATAACCAATATTCCCATTTTCTGCCTCTGAAATCTGAAATATCTCTGAGAATTGGTTTCTTATGAATGTTCTAAGATCTGAATCATCTTCGACAATTAGGATATGTGGCAGTTGGGTTTCTGCTGTCTTGCCGGTTCGGGTTGTGCCGTTTTTTCATCAATGTATTCAACCAAATCTCTATCGAAATGGGTATTCCCTCTTTTCAATTCTATTGTAAAAGTAGTTCCAACATTTTCAGCACTTGCAAACGAAATTTTTCCCCTATGCATATCGATAAACTCTTTCGACAGAGAGAGTCCAATTCCGGTGCCGGTGTCTTTTATACCACTATGCCTGTGAATATCGGCAAACCGCGTAAAAATAGCCGGGGCTTTTTCTGTTGGTATACCAATGCCTTCATCTTTTACTTTTATAACAATGCTTCCGGCAACATCTTCGGGCAGGATTTCAACTGTAATAGATTTTTCGGAAGGAGTAAATTTAAAGGCATTCGAAAGCAGATTGAAAATAACAATATCCATTTTTTCAGCATCGATCCAAAGATCCACAGTATCTGTCGGTATTTTAATAATAAAATCGATGTTTTTCTGACGAGCAATGTCCTTAAAATTGGCAGTTATATCGCGCACAAAAGAAATAATATCAACCTTAGATATATGTAGTTTCATTTTCTTATTCTGGATTTTTCTGAAATCGAGAATTTGATTGATCAGCCGCAACATTCGCTTCGCATTTTTCTCCATAATCTGAAGATGCTCCCTGCCACGATCTGTCAGCTTTTCCTTTTCAGCTATATCAGTAATTGGTCCTAAAATAAGGGTTAATGGTGTACGTAATTCATGCGATATATTGGTGAAAAAGCGGAGTTTCAGATTCGTAAGTTCTTGTTCAACTACAATGCTATTCCGTAGTTTAATCATAGTCATTGCAGTTCTTCGGATTATTTCGGAGATTATTATTATCAAAATAATATATCCGATAATAGCCCAAACACTTTTCCATGGAGGTTGCTGAATATGAACAGACAGGCTTATTGGAACACTGCTGCTTAGTAATTCGGGATTGACCAGTTTGACAAGAAAATGATAGTTACCGGGTGGTATATTTGTATAGGTAGCACTATGAATATTGTTTACATAATGCCAGTTTTCATCCAGGCCTTCAAGCATGTAAGCATATTGTAATTTGTGTTGTGTTTTATAGTCAAGTCCTGCATAATCAATCATAAACATATTCTGAAAATACTTCAATTCTATCGTTTCGTTTATTTTTACCGAAGTTTTTGTCTTTTTCGAATCGTTAGCACTGGAAAAAATTGTAAACCCTGTAAAAACAAGTTTTATGTTGGTAGTTGTATTCGAAAGTTCTGAGGGATAGAAGGAATAAATACCATCAAAAGTACCACATAAAATCTCACCATCGGTTTTTCTGAACATAGACGCTTCAGAAAAATAGGTAGCATTTAATCCTTCGTATTCATCGTAATTTCTAAACGCACGGATTGAATGCTTGAAATTTGAGATTCCGTTTTCAGTAGATAACCAAAGGTCGTTTTGTCCATCGGAAATGATACTTAAGATAACATCACTTGGTAACCCGTCCAATTTGGAATATATTCTGAAACTGGGATTCACACCTGGCAACAATGGTTTCATCAGTTGGTGCAAACCTCCGCCCATAGTTCCCAGCCAAAGGGTATCATGTTCATCCTCAAAAATACAAAGCACATCATTGTTCCCAAGGCTGGTTGCATCGCCGGGTATTTTAGTAAAATGGCGGAATGGAATTTTATTCAAATCAGCATTTTCTTCCGGATCAAAATAAATAAGCCCTTCCGTAGTGGCAAGCCAGAAACCACCCTTACTATCTTCAATTACTTGTCTGACTTTCAGCGATTGGTTCCTGGGATAGTTTTCAAATGTATTATTGATATTTTTAAACAGGTAATTTCCATCTGAAGTTTTTGTAAGCAGATTAATTCCCCCTCCAAAAGTACCTACCCAAATTCGTCCCTTTTTATCGCAAATTACAGAATACACATAATCGTTACTAAGAGAGTTCATATCATTGACATCGTGCCGAAAAGAAGTGTATTTAAAATCTTCGTTACTTTTCTCTTCGAGCTTATAGAGTCCTTTTCCCTTAGTGGCCAGCCATATATTCCCATTATTATCTTCAGCAATAGAATAAACAAGACCATTTTCAATCTCGGGCCCAATCTTTTTCCTGATTACATAACTTGTATCAAGAATGTATATTATTCCTTCTTTGGTGCCAACCCACAACCTCTTTTTATTATCCTGAAAAATGGATCGTACCTCGTTAGAAATCCGGTTTATCGAACCTTTAACCAATTGGGTATACCTAAACTTATTTTCGAGGAAAGTAATTTTTTCGAGACCCTTATTGTATGTACTCAGCCACATTACTCCACAAGAATCTTTAAGGAAAGACACCACGTAATTCGACATCTTTCTGTTCTGATCTCCGGGTTTATTATAGAAATATTCAAAACTATCGTATTGAGGGTTATAGTAACCAAAACCGCTCTCTTTCAGTCCAATCCACAAAACATGATTATTATCTTCGAAAAAACTGCAAAGAGTGCGTGTCGAAAGAGTGGGTGAGATATCACAAACCTGGGTAAAATGTTTAATCCCGCTGAAGTCAGGGTTCATTTTCACCGTTCCCTCTTCCTCGGTTTCTAACCAGATAAGTTTGCGGCTATCAATAAATATGGAATAAATATTTTTCAGTAACGTTTCGTTGTTATGATTGATAATTCTATCCTTTTGCGGATCGTATTTAAAAATGCCATTTCCAATAGTGCCAATAAAAACGCCTAACCCGGGTTGGGTGTTTATGTATTGAATGGGTAAACTATTTTCGAAATCTACGATTTTTAACTGCAAAGAAGAAAGGCTAATTTTTAGCAAGATTCCCTCTGTTGATCCCAGATAAATATCTTTACCATCCGAACCATAACAACTCAGATGAAAATCTTTGATATTCCTGTGATCTGCCTGCGAAAAGACTATTGAAGTGCCACCAGATTCTGTAATCAAGAAGCATTTAAGTCCATCGGGAGTATTAGTCCAGATGCGATGTTGGTTGTCTTCAAAAATAAGTGGTCCGGGGTTAAGAGAGCCATTAATTCCCGCGCTATAATGCAGCTTTTGAATGCTAAAATCTACAGGGTTGGTAATAATTCGAAAGATTCCTTTAGTTTGAGTTGTTAACCACATATCGCCCGAAGATGCTTTGCATAGTTGTCTTACAGGCTGATCACTTACAATAGAAATAAATTTTTCGTTTTTTGTATCAAACCGATAAATTTTTGAATCATATGTCCTTATCCATAAAAAGCCCCATTTATCTTCCATCATTTCCTCCACTCTGTTTGATGATAAGCTTAACATATCACCTGGCCGCGATTTATATGTAACAAAATTAATCCCATCGAACCTGTTAATTCCATCCATCGTTCCGAACCAGATAAAACCATCCTTTGATTTCAGACTGTTAGTAATACCGCCATGCGACAAACCATTGGTTGGTGAATAATGTTCGAAAAGACAATTAAATTGGGAAAACAGCAACATTGGTTTTGCAATAAATAAGAAAAACCAAACGATACAAGTTATTTTTAACCTCATGGACATGGATTAATTAATTCCGAAAAATAATTAATTTTCTGAATTTTGATGTTAGGTTCAAGAATTTATTGACTGGCAAGTTAATTCAAATTATAAAAATATTGTGATCAACATTAGCAAAAAAATAATATACAAAGCTTTGAAACAGAACAAAAAAAACTTCGTATGAACAGATTCGGGTTAAGGATAAACGATTTAAAGTATACCTGAAAGTTGATATTATATAAAGTTGATATATGAAAAAATCAATACTGTTTTTTTTAGGGTTTTCCACGGTTAGTTTGGTGTATGCACAGCATGTAGAACCCACCCGTTCTATGTTAGTGCCTGCACTGAAAGATAAAATTACCATTGATGGAATAGCTGACGAAACCAGTTGGTCAGAAGAAAGTACTATTACAGAAGTTTACAATCCGATCAGTGGAAAAATTAGTCCTTCGGACTTATCAGGGTATGTAAAACTTTGTTGGGATGTTAATAATTTGTATGTTTTTGTATCGGTAAAAGACGATACAGCATACACGATTAATGAGGGGCCATACTATTCCTGGGAATATGACAATGTTGAAGTTTTTTTGGATCTTGATACAACAATTAAAGGATCATATTATAGTAGCGATGCTGCTCAGTATCGTTTTAACAGGCAAAGCGACCAACAAATTTGCACAACTCCCAGAAATGGAACAACATTAGTGTTTGAAGAGGTTGAAAACATTGATGGTTGGCAAGTTGAAGCTCAAATTCCATGGTTATCCTTTATGCCAGCTGGTTCTGCTCAAAAAGATTTCCTGGATTGGATTACTGAAGCAATTGGCTTTGACATTCAGATATGTGACAACGATGGTTTTGGTCGCGATGGACAAACCTCATGGGATGCTGATGTTGAAGGCTCCGATGCTTCAGAAAATAATGCATTTTTCCAGACACAGGTTTTTGGTTTAATTAATCTTGCATTTAACGATACCACTCTGGAAGCAAATGCTGGGCCTGACCAGACAGTCGAAGAAAATAGCCTGGTAACATTAGATGCTTCCGGTTCTATCAACCAGGGAAACTCTAAAATCGCTTATCGTTGGATAGCACCTGAAGGTATTTCTTTAATTAATAAAGATAGTATTCATCCTTCTTTTTATGCTCCTGAAGTTTACACAAACGATGTTTATACCTATACTTTTAAATTAGTAATCAACGATAGTACCTATTATACTACCGATAAAGTAAATATTAATGTTACAAATATTAACACAATACCTGAATCCTATATAGATCAGGATAGTATAGTTGTTTTTGAGAATCAAGAGGTATTCTTAAATAGATCCGTATGGGATGCTGATGGTGATTCCATAACTTTATACTGGTCTACTCCTGATGAAATTATTCTTAGAAATGATTGTGTGTTTTTTTCTCCATGTTTTGTTACTCCTGAAGTAACTGTTAATACAGATTATACAATTAAACTAGTTGTTTTTGACGGGTATGCTTATTCTCTTGAAGACTCAGTAATAATAAGAGTTTTAAGAACAAACACTAAACCTGTGGCCAATGCAGGGACTGATCAGATTGTTAATTCAGGCAACAAAATTGAACTTAATGGTAGTTCTTCCTTTGATGTGGATAATGACTCTTTGACCTATCATTGGACTGGCTCTAAGGACTTAATTATAAATAATGATTCTGATATAAACCCAACACTGGAAATTCCTTCTTCTATTTCAGACAGCACCTATCTTTTTATTCTTACTGTAAACGATGGGGTTATTAATTCCGATCCGGATAGTGTCCATATTACGGTACATCATATTAATATTGCCCCGGTTGCTCATGCGGGCGGGGATCAAAATGTATCGTCGGGTAGTTTGGTGCAACTGGATGGTTCCTTATCCACCGATTTTGAAAGCAGTAAACTATATTATACATGGACAGCACCATCAGGTTTAATACTTTCTGACATTAACCTTGTCAACCCCAATTTTACTGCACCAATCATTCATGATAATCAATCATTCAATTTTATTCTTCTCGTAAGCGATGGGTTGATGGAGTCAGAACCTGATACAGTGCAAATAAATGTTGAAGGAAACAACAATCTGAATGGAATGAATGCAACATCCTATAGCTTATTCCCAAATCCAACACATGGCGAGATTACTATTCAATTGAATGATTTTCCGGTTAAGGAAAATTACAATATAATGCTGATAAATTCCAGCGGAGTTTTGGTTTCAAATCAAAATTATTCTCAGGATTTAGTTCACATGGAATTGTCAGAATTGCCAAAGGGGTTATATTTGATTTATGTAATAAGCGATTCAGGAAAATACGAAAGCAAAAGAATTATAATTTATTAATATGAAAAAATCAATACTGTTTTTTTTAGGGTTTTCTATGGTTAGTTTGATGTATGCACAGCATATAGAACCCACCCGATCTATGTTAGTGCCAGCACTGAAAGATAAAATTACCATTGATGGAATAGCTGACGAAACCAGTTGGTCAGAAGAAAGTACCGTCACTGAAGTTTACAATCCGATCGATGAAATATTAAGCCCATCAGACTTATCAGGATATATAAAATTATGCTGGGATGAGAACAATTTATATGTTTTTGCTTCGGTAAAGGATGATATAGCATGTAATTACACTGGCTCCGGGGCTTCGTATGAGTACGACAATTTCGAAATCTTTTTGGACCTCGATACTACAATCGTTGGTTCTAATTATAATTATGATGCCATTCAATTGCGTTTTAACAGAGGATGGGCTGTTCAAACCTGCAATGCTCCAAGAAATGGCTCCTCAATATTATTTAAAGAGGTCGAGAACAGTAGCGGGTGGCAGGTTGAGGTTCAGGTACCCTGGTTATCATTTATGCCCGCAGGTTCTACTCAATCAGATTTTGAAAGCTGGATGACTAAAACACTTGGTTTTGATGTACAGATTTGCGATAATGATGGATTTGGTCGCGATGGCCAGACATCGTGGGACGCAGATGTTGAAGGTTCAGACGCAACAGAAAATAATGCTTATTTCGAAACAGAGGTTTTTGGTTTGATTGATCTTATGTTTATTGATACCGTTCTGAAAGCAGATGCCGGCCCTGATCAGACGGTTGTGGAATCTAGCCCTGTAACTTTAGATGCTTCCGGTTCTCTTAATAATGGAAGCTATACTGTATCTTATGAATGGATTGCTCCCTATGGTATAACTTTAAATAATAGTGACAGTTTAATACAAAATTTCACTGTTCCTGAAGTATATTCAAATAAAAATCACACCTATGCTTTTAAACTTATACTCTTCGATGGGATAAATTACTCTGTTGATTATGTTAATATAAATGTTACAAATATAAATAACACGCCCATTGCTATTGCACAAGCAGATAGCTTAACAATTTATGAGGGGCTGCTTGTAAATCTTAATGGCGATGCCTCATACGATATCGATGGAGATCCTTTAACTTACTATTGGTCTGCACCCGATGAAATTGGTTTAAATTACAACATTGTACCTAATCCGTTTTTTATTGCTCCTGGAGTTTATGCAGACACAAATTATAAAATTGAGTTAGTTGTTTTTGACGGGTATGCTTATTCTCTTGCAGACTCAGTAATAATAAAAGTTTTAAGAACAAACACAAAACCTGTGGCTAATGCAGGAACAGATCAAACTGTTGTTGCCGGAGAAACTGTTAAACTAAATGGAAGTGCTTCATATGATATTGATAGAGATCCTTTGACATATCATTGGACTTACTCTTCAAGCCTAACAATAACTGGCGATTCAAGTGCCCCGACATTTGCAACTCCAAATTCCGACTTGAGCCATACCTATATTTTTATTCTTACTGTAAATGATGGATATTTAGATTCCGATCCGGATACGTTACGAATTATTGCAACTGCTCCTTCGTTAGGTATTGAATCGTTAAAAAACGGAAATGAAATATCGGTATATCCTAATCCGGCAAAAGATTATTTAATAGTTGAGTTGAACACTTTACAGAATGTGAATGATTACAGTGTATCATTGCTTTCGTCTGATGGCAAAATTATAATGAAGAAAAACATATCTGCCGAAGATATCTTGCTTAATTTATCGGGGGTAACAAAGGGAATATATTTCTTACAAATTATTTCAGAAAAAGAAATAATCGAAACCAGAAAGATAATTATTGAATAAAATAATTCTCATAAATCAGAGAGGGGGCTGTCCAAAAAGTTGATAAATAGCCACGAAGACTCTAAGACACAAAGGTATCACTAAGGTTAATGTCTCTTAAATAAGATCTTTGTGAATTCTTTGGGGCTTTGTGCCTTGGTGGCAAATTTACTTTTTGGACAGCCTCTTTTTTGTTGCTAATCTTCATCTTTCATTCGTCTATCTGTAAACGGAAAGGTTAAAATAAGCAATAAAAAACCACCCGTGTAAACCTCACGGGTGGTAAACTTAAATTCAAACAAACATTAAACCAAATGCCTAATTCCCGGCGACAATTTTTTCTTCTTTATTTCTACCCTGGCGGGTAGCAATAGTTGTTTTGTAATATTTTATCTTCTCGTTGAGTTCCTTAATAAATTCAGGAACCTTTGTTTTTATTGTTTTAAGTACAACAGAAGCATTTATTTGTTCTATAATCTGGTTATAAAAAGGATCGATTTGCTTGCGTGTGCTACGAACATTACCGCTTTCGCGCCCGGAAAATTCAGTGGTACGCTCCTCAACAAGCGATATAAACTGGTTATTTTGTTTTTCCAGTTCAGTTACCCAGGAAGTACGACCGATTTTATCGATATGTATTACATATTCTGCCTTTTTTAAATCGACGATAAGATTTGATAAGGCGGCGCTTTCTTCATTATAGGAGAGATTGCGGATATCACCATACTGATCCAGAAGGTGTTTAATAATAGTGGCGCTTTCAACTTCATCGGCAAACGGACTTAGCATCGAGGCTCTAGCACTCAATCCAATACCATTCAAGGTATTGTCGCGGTGAATATCGTATTCTTCAATAAGCTTTGATTTTATACTTCCCTGTTCAACGCGAATAGCAACGCTCTCGTTGGTCAGCGCGTTTACAAAATCGGGGAATAGATCATCAACACCCAACTCAACCGGAGTGTATTTTGTAACCAAAGAATTGAAATCAGACATGAACTGGTAGTGTTCTAAATTGCGCAGACTATTCAAATAGAAAGAATTAATTTTATTCATATGAAATAAAAGTTAGTTGGTTAGTTAGGCAAATATAAAATTTTTGACTTTTTATCACAAGAAAAGTTATTTTTTTTTACAAAGAATAGCTGTTGTAAGTATGTGCAAGTTATGAATATATGCTAGATAAATCCGTTAGGGGATTAAGTTTCCGGAATCTCAGGCAAATGATCCCAACCCCTGGATCTCATGAACTGGATCTCGGGCAAAGGATCTTGTGTACAAAATCTCATGAACTGGATCTCAGGCAAAGGATTTTGTTCACAAAATCTCATGAACTGGATCTCAGGCAAAGGATCTTGTGTACAAAATCTCATGAACTGGATCTCAGGCAAAGGATCTTGTGCACAAAATCTCATGAACCGGATCTCAGGCAAAGGATCTTGTGTACAAAATCTCATGAATGGATCAACCCTTGAGAGAGTATTTTTGGAATTTTGGTTAATTCGTTTTTAATAATCCGATTGAATAGTTAGTTTACTGAAATCTGCTCTTTTTACTAGAGTCTGCTATTCATATCGATTGTACGGATAACGTTTGGCAATAGGGTCTGAAAGGAATTGCTTAACTAACAAAAATATATGAGTAGTAAATTTTATATATATGTGCATGGTGCATGGCATTTTAACAAAATAAGTCAATAACCTTGCATTGCTATAATTTAAACCCGGAGGGTTTGCATGTTTATAGAAATTGGCATCAACAAAAGGTTCGACCCCGGCTGGGGTCAAATACCATGTAATAATCTTTTTCTATACACATTTGACCTCTCTGAGGTCATTAAACGTTGGGCTTTACTTCTATTCAATATTCACGATTCACTAATCACAGATCACTGATCACTGTTCACAGATCACAGATCACAGATCACTCTACACTTTTCACTTTTCAACACTCTTCACTCTTCACTTCCAATATCTTTCTGGAGATAAACAAGATGTATTTCCCAAGTAAATACTAATAATAAGCCCGATTTAGAAAAATGTTGCTTAAATTTATATAAGTATAAAAGAGATAATGCCAACAGAACAAGAGAAAATAACACTATCCATTTCTGCATTTAAGAAAAGGAGTTACCTCGAACTAATAATTCCTTTTATTGTAATGGTTTCATTATTGCTAACAGTTTTTCTGGTGATTGTTCCAATTGTAAAGAATAAAATACTGGAAGAAAGAAAAATTATGACCAAAAATATGACTCAGTCAATTTGCAGCCTTATTGCCGGTTATGATAATCTGGTTACAACCCATGTCTTAACGCTAGAGACTGCGCAGAAACAAGCTATTTATGCTGTAAAAAGCTTACGATATGGTTCCGACTTAAAGGACTATTTCTGGATTATGGATTTTAATTCCAACATCATATCCCACCCATATTACATCGATTCTGCCCAGAAAGATTCTTCATTTGCCAAGCCTTTAAAAATGATGTGCGACATTGCAAAAGCAAACGATGAAGGTTTTGTAGAATATAACTGGCAGTGGAAAGATGATCCCATGCAAAATGAATTAAAAATCTCTTTTGTTAAAGCATATAAACCCTGGGGATGGATTGTCGGAACAGGTTTTTATCAGAAAGAAGTTTCCGACGAAATCAAGTCCCTTGTGCGCGATTTTATACTTCTCTCCTCAATTATCTGTATCGCTCTGCTTATAATGATTCTTATAATTTTATATTTGAATGTCCGAAACATTGCCAAAATCGTTGAAAAGCAAAATGAACTGAACATCAATAAATCACAGTTCAGGAATATGGCAGCAAATACAGTAAACGGACTTTTTATATACGAAAATAACACCATAATATTTACGAATAAACGTGCCCGGGAAATACTCGGGCTCAATGATACCGATGAATTGGAGCCTGATTTGCTGAGTTATTTGTGCAATGATGAGAAAGAACGGGTAAAGTCTGTATTAAATGAGAAAAGCATAATAAATCAGGAACTGGATGAGTTGGAATTTTGGATTTGTGCAAAGGATGGCACAAAGAAATATATAATTGTCCGCTTTGCATATGAGCAGAAGAAAAACGCCCTCCTTACTTATTTGATTTCGACCGATATTACAGAGAAGAAAACATTTGAGAGAACTCTGACCCAATTATCGGAAACAATAAACCAGGTGCCAGCCTCAATAATTATTACCGATTTGGATGGAAAGATTGAGTACGTAAATCCGGTTTTTGAAATAAACTCAGGTTATACTTTTGATGAGGTTGTTGGAAAAAAACCAAGCATTCTTAAATCGGGGCAAATGCCTCAAACTATTTATACCGACCTTTGGCAGACGATTACTTCCGGGAACATTTGGAGGAATGAAATTCTCAATAAAAAGAAAAACGGCGATTTATTCTGGGAATCTACCATCATATTTCCGATTAAAAATGATGCGCAGAAAATTATTAATTAT
>JAHEEB010000423.1:0-3895 GCA_024640925.1 Bacteroidota bacterium
TCACCGAGATAATCACCTGACAAAGTCAGGTTAACCAATCCTTTCGATGGATTCGGGAAAACTGTAAAGGATATTGGCATAGTGGGTGAATAAAAACCAACACCATTGTTAACTGTGACCTTGAACTGATCTGTAATCACATCTCCATGATCATCATCTGCAGTTAGAGTTACATTAGAACTACCAAGTCCTTTTTCAGTAATAGTAAGTGTTGAACCTGACAGAGCAACAGTAATTACAGTATTTGTGCTATTTGTAGCAGAAACCGTAAATGCATCATCATCCGGATCATCAAATACATTTGCAATGTTTATTGTATGAGTTCCGAACCCCTTAGTCAATGTTACATCAGCTATTGGATTAGCAACATTAATCAGACCATTTACTTCGAACACGAATTCATCAGTTACAACACCATCGCCGGTAGCAGTTAGAGTAATTGTTGTTTTACCAATTCCAACTTCGGTTATGGTAAGTGTCATATCGGTAACTGATACAGTAGCAACAGTTGTAGCACTACTAACGGCTGCTATTGTGAACGGATCTCCGTCAACATCGCTGAATACGTTCGATAAATCGATTGTATGAGTAGTAAACCCTTCATCAATTGTATCATCGGCAACAGGGTTCAACAACTTAAGTAGTCCGTTTACCCTGAAATCGAAGTCATCGTATGCAACATTTCCATCTGTATCTTCCGCTCTGACAGTTACCATTGAAGTACCAACACCTTCTTCAGCAATATTCAACGTTGTATTGGTTTTACTTGCAACAACAACCTCTTCATCATAACTTACAACGATGTAAGAAAGTACATCATTTTTCGGATCCTGGAAAACATTACCAAATTCTGTTGACCAGGTACTAAATCCTTCATTACGAATTACATCAACAAGAGGGTTAATTGTTAAGATGCTTCCATACTGAAGATTCAAAGGAATAACAACTTCACTGTTAGCTGGATCGTTACTCAAAATATAAATACTGTTTGAATAAGTACTTTCTTTGAGCATTCCCGCTTCAATCGCATATTTAATAGTATCTGTATCTCCTACTTGAATAGTATCCGAAATTTTATCAAAAGTTATCCAATTAGGGATAATATAGCCTCTGATAATAGTTAAAATGAATTTTTCCATAATCTTGATAGCATCCTGATCATTGATCTTTAATCCATTAGTACCAGAGTATAGGATATAATAGATACGACTGGCAGTAGCCAGCCCGGAAACCTGTTGATTTGTATTGTCCGAATCCATTGAGTAATCCTGAGTTACATTCGCATTTTTCTCAACTATTACCATCTGGTTAATAGATGGATCCCAGGCATTATAGACCCGTTTTAAGAATCCCTGGAAGTTATTATTGTGCATTTGAATATCAAGTATTGCACCATCTACATTGCCACTGCCATCAGCACCATTATTTCCATATAGCTCAAAATAATTGATATTATTAATATCAGCAGCCATTACAAATAATCCTGGCAAATGTCTGGTAAAATACCGTGAGTTTGCACCAAAGTATGATGAACCATCAGCAATTATATTATCAGAGTATATGATACTTGAACCAGCAATGTCTGTGGTCATATAATTACCCTGATCATACATATCATATCCGCCATCGCTTATATAACTGTTTCCTCCATCATACGCAAAATAATACCTATTGGGTATCAGATCCAGAATTGGCTGATAATTATTGTTTAGATTCTGAAGTATAGTTTCAAGACTATTATCAGGTATTGACCAAATCAAATTAGATGCTCCATTGTTTTGAACAATAATTTTACCTGAAAACAGAGAATCCGTAAATAAATTGATATTAATTTCATTTGGTATCACACTAATTTCAGGTAGTGGAATTCCAGTGCCCGAAACAGCAACTTTCACAATCGGATTTAAAGCATCATTGCTTGCAATAGAAAGAGTATCCTTTACAAAGACTGCCTGAGTGGGTGTAAACAAAATATTTACAACAGCACTATCAAATGCGTTAATGCTTAGCGTTGCATCTTCTGCAACATACTTCCCTGTATTACCAGCAATATTGGTAATATTCAACACATCGGTTCCATTGTTTCTTATTACCAGACCGATGGTTTTTGGATATCCTATCATTGTTTCGCCAAAACCAAGTTTCGAAGAATCTATTGCAATTTCAGGTTCTCCGGTTACGGTTAAGTTTACTATGGCAATAAGTTCACTATTTTCAGGATCATTGCTTTCTACAAGTATTTCTCCGCTGTATGTACCTGCTGGTAACATATCAGCGTCGATATACACGACTAATAAACTAGTGTCTCCAGGTAGAACTGTTCCTGAAGTTGATACAGTGGATAACCAGGTAGGTACTTCCCTTCTGGTATAAGAAAAACCACCACCATAATAGTCTGGAGTCCAGGTATGGAAAAGCACGTCGTAATATTTATTTGTCTCAAGCACGTACATAGACAAGAGATCGCCAGGCAAATCATTAAGATTACCATGGGCATCAATAAAATCAGGGTAATACCAACTTGGATCTGTTTCTCCGGTATAACCAAAATACCATTTCGTACCCTCTGGAGATTCGCCATCATATGAATCTTCGGTTGCCCTGTTATAAAGACCATCGCCTTCGTCACGGGTAATCCAGACATTTTCCGAAACTCTGTCCTGATTTTGTGGCAGAGTTACATTAGCATAATCTTCTTTCGTGAAGGTTACAGCCGGTGATGAAGGAATACCGAACAACAAAGTCCATTCAAGATTACTTTCACCGGTATTACCAATAAATAGCGTGTCTGTAATATAATCTCCGCTCACCACACTGTGTGTCATTGTTGTTGGATGAATATTTATTTCCGGAGGCAATAATCCTGCCCCACTCAATGGAATCTTCACTATTGGGTGAATTAACGAATTCGTTGTAATTGTAAGTGTATCCAAATATGACTGAACAGCAGCAGGTGTAAAGGTTATTGTAAGAACCTTACTTGAATCCGGATCAATCGTCATTGAAGATGCACTGACTGTATATAAAGCACTATTCGTACTAATATTCGAAATTATAAGTGGCGATGCACCATAACAACGCAACTCCAAATTATATTGACCAGATTTTGTAATAAAAACATTTCCAAAATCATATGCAGATGAGTCCATATCTAATACAGGCGGACCAGAAGCTGTGATATGAACCGGAACAATAGTTGTTTCTTTTCCCGGCACATTGGTAGTAAGAACAATCTCAGCATCGTAACTTTCCTGAAAATTACGCGGATTGAAGAGGACAAGAATTGTATCGGCATTGGAAGGAGCAACAGTATTTTCATAATTTGACAACAACAACCAGGGAACAGATTCTATACGTGTATACGAGAATCCTCCTCCATTGCCATCTTGTGTCCAGTTATGAAATGTAACATCATAAACCTTATTGTTCTCAGGCACATACATAGAGACTATTCTTCCAACTAAGTCTATATAATCACCACAAGTTTCATAAAGACCTCTTTCATAATCACCCATATATGATTCGGCTGTTGGTCCGTTATACCATAAGACACCCAAAGGTGAGGTATTCCAGTTATCAGATGTCTCAACAGCCATATTAAATAATCCTCCATGAATATTCCTTGTTAAACGAACATTATCAGTTATTATATCCTGATTTTCCAGCAAAGTATAATCGGCAAAATCTTCTTTTTCAAAAAGAACGGGCAACGTTGAGGCTTTGCGAATATATGCCTGCCAGGTCAAATCAAAATCACCCGGATTTGATATAACTAATTTTGTGGTATCCATATCTCCATATGGATGAGCTATTCCAAATGCAACAGCCTTTGAAACAGATGCCGGAGTAACAGCAATATCCGGAACAGATAAACCTGTACCCGATACAGCCACTT
>JAHEEB010000423.1:3908-4948 GCA_024640925.1 Bacteroidota bacterium
GAGTAACAGCATCGTTGGTTGTTACTATAAGTGTATCTTCATAAACTATGGCTGCTGTTGGTAAAAAATTAACGGTTACAGTCTCAAAATGGCCAGTAACAATAGCCGAATTAGCTAGAGTTTTTGTAAATACACTAATTACATTCGAAATGCCACTCACATTTAATGTTCCAACTCCTGTGTTCCAAATGCTAAAAGTTAAAGAACTAGTTGTTCCGATAAAGGTATTTTCGAACTGAAGTGCAGTATCAGACACTTCAAAAACCGGACTGCCGCTTACCGACAGC
Source organism: Bacteroidota bacterium (assembly GCA_024640925.1). Lineage (GTDB taxonomy): Bacteria > Bacteroidota > Bacteroidia > Bacteroidales > UBA10428 > UBA10428. Next base: position 4,196 of record JAHEEB010000423.1, read on the forward strand.
GAAGCAGGAATAATAACAGCAGCATTTGCCGGATCATTCGAAGTAATCTTAATTGTAGCTTGCCTGATAAGATTATTTGTCACTCTTCCATCAAAAACAACATGTATGGTATCTTTCTGTGTTGGAGCAAGGGAACCTGCATTATTTAAGACCCTTATCCAAAAAGGCACTTCATATCGAATATATGAAAAACCTCCTCCATTTCCACCTTCGGTCCAAGATTTCCAGTAAATATCGAAGTACATATCCCGATCAATCACATGCATAGAGGTATAATTTTCAACCATATCCGGTGGATTAGAATTTACTGCAGACTGCCAGTCATCATAATCTCCGGAAGACAGGTTCTTAGTCATACCCGTTGCCCACTCAGTATTTTCGGGTGAATAATATGAACTATAATAATCTTCAGAAAATATATTGAAAATACCTTGCGAATTCTGTCTTGTAATAAGGATATCCGGAACAAAAATATCCTGGTTCTCTTTAAGAGTCCAGTCAGCATAGTCTTTCTTACTAAATTCAGTTTTCGTACCTTCTATATCTATAGAATATACAAGATCTCTATTCCCCGTATTGGTGATAATAAAAGTAACCACTGAAGTATCACCAGAGGCAAGATCGTCAGATAATGTTGAGGCACTAACCGATATTCGCGGGGATTGACTGTACCCCAAAGAAATAAACATCAGTCCTAAAAAAACAAGTATTTTTCTTCTCATAGTAATATGATTTATTTATAAGAATTAAGTT
>JAHEEB010000424.1 GCA_024640925.1 Bacteroidota bacterium
CAAAAGAGTTGACGGATCAAGCAACGATTTCTGATAATGAAGCAGTTCGCCTGTATTAATGGCAAATGAAGTAATTTTATTGCTATTAAACAGACAGGTTGCTGCATATGAAATGAAATAGGAACTTCCCATTCCTGTAAATAGAATTTTGTTGTATTTTTTGGTTTCCCATAGAGAAATGATCCGTTTTAAGCGATCACATCCTTTACCCTCCAGGTAATAACTTAGTGTTTCCTTTAATGCAAAGGGTTGTTCTTCTATTTCATTTAGAAATTTATTCATTTTCTTGATTTTTAGATGTAGGTTTTGTGTTGATGTAGTTTTTATAATCGAGGTATAATTTTACTGTCGATTTTTCTCCGATCCTGACTGACATTTCGGGGTTATTGAATACCCCCGGATACTGATAACATAATGTTTCCTCGAAATTATCGAAAAGGGTCAAATCGTGCACAATTTCATTTATTGGGCGAGGGTAAAGATACCCTTCCTCATGAAAAAGGAAAGCTTCCAAATCGAACCATAAATGTGCCTGAGAGCTGTCGCAAAGTTGTTGAAGTTTATTGGCAGCCTCCTCACCAGTAAGGTCGCCTTCTGGCATTCTGGCAAAACCAAAAGGACAAAGAATATCGAGGTGCTTAAGTAAATCGGGGTAAATATTTACGCCTTTTAACACATCGTAACTGCTGGTAGCCAGCATTACCGGTTTATCTGGTGCCAGAGTGCTGCTATATTCTTTGAAAACCTTGAAAAATTCAACAATATCTTTTTGCCTTCGAGCCAGCTCATCCTTATTGGAAGAATAGGCATCTAGCCCGCCAGAATTTTCTTCTGATATATACCAACCGTAAAAAGAAGGATGTTTACCATACCGATCCCATAATTCCCTGGCAACTGTTTTATGCCATTCAAGCGATGCTGTTGTAAAATCGAACCATGCATACATTCCAACTCCTATAAAAACATTCATATTTAGCTCATCGGCCTCAGAAAGTATTGCTTCAATAGGGTCATTTGCTGTAATAGGCATTCTGCCAGGATAAAGCATAGAGGGATAAAAAGCTTTTCCTTTATAACCTTCCTTCTCAATCTCATGTTTATCTACATACATTTCGTTTCGGAACGATTCCTGAATGACAATAACATTCATCTGTATATTGTGCATCGAACGGACCAACTCCTTCCATTGATCAGTGGTCAATTTTTTAATATCGGGGTTCCACATTTTTCCTTCCGATTCGCTCCAGTGATAAAGGCCGACCCAGGCCCCATTAATTTGTTGAGTAGATCGGATTTTAGATTCGATTATTTTTATAGGCTTTTGTATTCTTTGGCACTTATTATTTTCTTTGACCAGAAGGATTACAATATTATCGCCAACCTTATCGGCTGTAGGCATAATGAATTTAACGCATTGCGATGAATTAGCCTTTACTGTTACAATAGATTGGTATAAAAGAGACTTCGGATTTTCATTGTTCAGATAAAACTGAACTTCGGTTTGTATATCATTATTTGTGGAATTTTTAATCCCTGCCCTTACATCGAGGTTAACCTTATTTGTGATAACCGAAGGTGGAATAAGAGTAAGTCCAATTTCATTGTCTGCCAGCATTTGTGCAGGTAAAGCACAAATAAAAAATAGTAATCCGAAAAAAATTTTCATTTTCATAACTGGAAGGTATTAGCAGAAAGTAGCGTAGTCAAGAATTAAAAATACCTGACTACGCATAATTCAAAAGGTATTATAAAGACTAATAATTGCTGTTTTGTTCCAATGTTCCGTTAGTTCTTTCAATTTCAGATTGAGGTATTGGGAAGGGCCAGCTTGAGCTGCTCACAGACATACCTTTATTCATTGCCGGGTATTTTGCATAGTAGTTTGTCATTGTGCTCACATAATCGCCCCAACGAAGCAAATCATTAAAACGAAGACCTTCGCAGGCCAGTTCAACCCTGCGTTCGTATTTGATTTTCGCAAGTAAATCGTCCGAAGTGGTAACAGCCAGATTTGTATTAAAATAGGTTTCGTCAATAACCTTCAAATCTTTATCAAACTTTCTGTAAGAAGCCTCTTCATCTATAATGGATGTAGTAAGATAAGCACGTTTGCGAACTTTATTTATCAAATTGCAAACCGTACCAGCATCACCTCCGGTTTTAACTAACGCTTCGGCATACATTAACAGTACATCGGCATAACGGATGTAATATGGCATCCAGTTCGTACGGCAATCTTCTATGGTGTATCCACCGCGGTAAGCATCGGGAACATAGAGTTTGCGGGAATGTTGTCCCCAGAAATTGTAATACCCTGAGTAGTTCTGGGGTTCATACCCATCATCGGTACTCCAGCTAAAAAATGTGTCGGCTTCACTGATTATTGTAAATAATTTACGGGGATCAGTGCTGTCAAATGCCTGGGCTAAATCTTTGGTTACACAGCCTCCGCCATAACCACCAATTATACCTCGTCCCATTTCCATTACTGGAGTGGCATAGGTGCTTTCCATATAAGTGGCATCATAGGTTTTTAATACAGTGAATAAACATTCCTTTTGAATTTCAGCTGCATGATCGCCATATAGATAATTTCCCCTGAATAATTCCTGAAAATCGGGAACCAGATCGAAAGCATTGCTTTCACATACTACCTGAGCAGCGGCTCTTGCCGATTGATACTCCGTAGCTGCATCGCCTGTCAATAATCCCTGCTCCATTAAACCAGCAAAAAAGAGACAAACACGGGCTTTAAACGCATTTGCAACATAACGCGAAATACGTCCATATTCAGCGTCAGAAACATTAAGAGGAACATTTTCGTCGTTTATGCAATCATTTATATCGAGTAATATTTGTTCCCGAATGTCAGTCATCGGCGATTTTTTAATTTTATTCTTTTCTGTTGCGAGTTGTGTTGTTGTAATAAGCGGAACTTCCCCAAAAAGAGTTACCAAATCGAAGTAATACCAAGCTCTTAAAAATTTCATCTCAGATATGTACCTCGATTTTTCGCCATCTGAAACGGCAATCCCCTCATCATCAATAAGAATTAACCCTGTTTTTGATAGTTCTTCTATACCCGAATTACAATTTCCAACTCCTGTAAAACGATTTGCCCATGCTTCAGAAAGCAGCGAATTTGTTACTAGAGGACGACCCTTGGCTACATCGGCAACCTGTGGTCTGTCGCCAGCGTCAGAGCCTCCGACATCAGCATCATCAGTAATATTATTGCCCAGTTCACATTTATTGATATTATAGGCCCAGTTGTCAAGCATCGGGGTATAGCACGAAGTAACTACTTTTAGAGCTGCCCCCGGAGTTTTATAATAATCAGATTCGTTTACCGATCCATATTGTTTGGTATCCAGAAAATCGTCTGAACACGAAGCTAGCATTATGGCTATTCCAATTATAAAAGATATGTTGAAATACTTTTTCATACTATTTAACTATTAAAATTGAATATTAAAACCCGTTAAAAACTGGCGCGATTGGGGATAAAAAGCAATATCTACCCCAGAGCTGGTTGGGTCAGAACTGCCAATTTCGGGTGACATTCCCGAATAGCCGGTAATTGTAAACAAATTGGAAGCGCCAACCCAAACGCGAAAGTTCTTTAATTTAAGCGACTTAGCAACTTTTTCAGGTAAAGTATATCCAAATTGAAGATTTTGTAACCGAAGAAAAGAGGCATCCTCTATTAGCCAGCTTGATACAGTGAGATTATTGGCCGATTCCGTTGAAATTTGAAATTGGGTATTTGAAGGATTGTCTTCTGTCCAGGCATTAGTCATTAAATCTTTCGGCGCATTATAATATGCTGTTCCCGAATAAAAGTCTATCTTTTTCACATTCATAACTTCGTTCCCCTTTGAACCATAAAATGATGCCGTTAGATCGAATCCTTTATAGTCGAGATTCAGGTTGAAACCGTAAGTGAAATCAGGAAAGGGACTGCCGATATCGGTATAATCGTCGGCAGTAATTTCCCCATCCTCATTTACATCTACATACCTCAGGTCTCCAGGTCTGGCACCTTCCTGTGTTACTTTCTCACCAATTGCATTGGTGTAATTATCAATATCTGATTGCGATTGGAATATACCATCAGCTTTATATCCATAGAAATATCCAATCGGTTTATTTTCTTCGGTTTTTGTGAAGCCATTTATTGTAGGGGAATAATAACCACTCGTAATAGGCAGCCCATCGCCCAACGATAATACTTCATTTGTATTGGCCGAAATATTTCCTGAAAGTTCAAAGCCAAATTCTCCGATTTTTTCTCTGTAGTTTAATCCAAATTCAAAACCGGTATTTTTAACAGTTCCTGCATTTTGAATCGGATCATCCGGATAACCAAGAAATACAGGCAAGGGTATACTCAGTAACATATCCTTTGTTTTCTTATTATAAAAATCGAATATGAAGGCTAACTTATTATTTAAAAAATACAGATCTAATCCTAAATCGAATTGTTCAGAGGTTTCCCATTTTAAATCTTCATTTCCAACATAGGATCTCCCACCCGCCAGTTGATAGTATGGATTTGAAGAATTTCCAAACAAGTAATATCCGTTGTTTAAGGAATAGGTTGTCAGAAATGAACCTCCATCAATTGCCTGGTTACCAACCTCACCCCAGCTCATTCTCAATTTTCCGGAAGAAAGAGATACTGATTTCATGAATTGCATAAATTCTTCTTCTGAAAAAACATAAGCAAGAGAAGCTGAAGGGAAAAAGGCCCATTTATGCATGGAGGAAAAATTTGAAGATCCGTCATATCGTAAATTTGCAGTGAACATGTATTTATCATCCCAGGAATGGAAAGCTCGTCCAAAATAGGAGAGCATTGTGTATTCACCTTTACCACCACCAACAGCATTTGTCGAAGTGGCTGCATCGATAATTCGTTGACTTTCGTCGTTAGTTACCATACCAT
>JAHEEB010000425.1 GCA_024640925.1 Bacteroidota bacterium
TTGCGATGGTATTTCTCCTTCTCATTCGGTTTACGTTACTGTAACCGACGATAGAAATTGTAATGTTTCAGCCACACAGGGTACCGATTTTCTGATACTGGTACCCGATTATCTTGAATTGGAAACGAATTCAGGCGATGAACGTAATATGGCCGGGGTTTACTGGAACAGCACCAATCCATGTACTTTGGGCGCCGATGTTTCTGGTGGTACAGCACCTTATACTGTCAAATGGTATAAACAAAGATTTGTTGGTTTGTTTTCTTTCTTTGGAACAGACAGCTTCCGAATTGTTAATACCAAAATCGATAAATTAATTGCTTCTGAAATTTCAAGCACTGGTACTTCATTGGTAAACAATTTACCAGAGGGTACATATTATGTTACTGTAGAAGATAAAAATGGCTGTGAGAGCACATTCTCCGATGCAGAGGACATGGAGGAGATTATAACCATTGACGAGATCTCTTATGCCATGAATATTCGCTGGACTACCTTATCGGTGAATACAAATGAGGAAGAAACTTCAACTACCCTGGTTAAGCCTTTGGCCAATTCGGTAAACAAGCTTCAGGAAGAAACGCTCAAATGTATTGAGGAACAGGTTAAAATGCTGGAAGGTAATGTTGATTTTGCCTGTGGCGATGTCGATAACCTCGATGATAAGCTTACGGTTAAATACCAGGATTCCATTTCTAACGAAAACTTTACCCTCTATTATTACGACCGTGCCGGACGTCTTCTTAAAACCGTTCCGCCGGCTGGTATAGACAACGATTATAACTCTGGCCGTAACTCTGTTCCCGACCATACCATGACAACTACCTATGGATACGATAACCGGGGAGTTGTTAAAACACAAACCAGTCCCGATGGCGGTACATCAAACTTTGCGTATAACCGGGTAGGACAAATACGCTTCTCGCAAAACAGCGAACAGGCTAATGCAATTAATACCAACAACGATACACGCCCCGAACGCTTCTCATATACCAAATACGATGCCCTTGGCCGTTTAGTGGAAGTGGGCGAAGCAGAATTAGGCCAAACATACACTGCAAATGGCACCAACTTTACCATAAGCAGCTGGTCCGACCTCGACAATTCAGCGCTTCTGGCTATCGACGAGCTTAGCTATACCGACCTGCCTGTTGACGACCGTATGCCAAACAGCAGCTTTGTAAAACACGATGTAACCCGCTCTGTTTATTCCGACAAAGCCGATGGTATTTCCTACCTTGGCCAGGAACAACGAAATCTGCTGAACCGCATAAGCTATACACAGACTACCAACAGCAATAACGAAGTAGTTACAACTTACTATAGCTACGATGTACACGGCAACGTAGAGTGGTTAATACAGAACATACCTGGCATAGGAAAGAGCACCATTGAATATACTTACGACCTTATTAGTGGTAAGGTACTTCAGGTGGCCATGAACAAAGGCCGTGCCGATGCTTTCTACCATAAGTATGAATACGATGCCGATAACCGTATACAGGCTGCCTTGACCTCGCCCAATGGTATTATCTGGGACCGCGATGCCTCTTATAACTATTACAAACACGGGCCACTCGAAAGCATAGAGCTGGGCGAAGACAAGATACAGCATATCGATTACACCTACACCCTGCAAGGCTGGCTCAAGGCAATAAATACTCCAACTTTAACCGACGACTACAACAATAGCGACGATGGTTTTGTTGCCGACAAATTTGGTATGGTTCTGGGTTATTACAATGGCGATTTCCGCTCAGGTACTCCATGGACTAATACGTCTACCAGTCTTGGCGCTGCCGCAGGCCGCGACCTCTATAATGGCAACATAAGCTGGTGGACTACAAATACCAATGGCCCCAGTGGTATGCTGTATAACAACATACTCACCGGTTACCAATACCGCTACGATAAGCTAAACCGTATAAAAGGCGCCGACTTCTGGACAAATAATGGCTCGAGCTGGCAATCTACCGATTTGTTCGACGAACCTTCGTATACGTACGATGGCAACGGCAACATTCTAAGCATGCAACGCAATGGTAACCTTTCTGCTAATGCAACCATGGATAACCTCACCTATAATTATCAATCGGGTACAAATAAATTACTCAGTGTGAGCGATGCAATAGCTTCAGGAGTTTATGCCGATGTTGATATCGACAACCAGGCAGCAAACAACTATGCCTACGATGCCATTGGCAACATGGTTAGCGATGCACAGGAAGATATATCCATTGTGTGGAATGCCTATGGAAAAGTTTCTGAGGTAATACCTGCACAAAACACTGCCAACCAGAAAGCTTATATATCTTATACCTATGGGGCAGATGGTAACCGCGTAAAGAAATTCGTAAACACAAAACCAGCTTTCGCAGGCGGTGTAATTGACAAAAACACCATAACCGACCCCACCGCTGTGACCATTACCTGGTATTTGCGCGATGCCTCGGGCAATATAATGGCAGTTTACGAGCAAAACCATACCGAAAGCGGTACAGGGTATAAAGCCATATTAAGGCAAGCCGAAGTTCCTTTGTATGGCAGCGACAGGTTGGGCATGTATAAGCCCACCCTTACCAGCAGCTTGTTTGAACCAGAGTTTGCAGCAAACGCAGAAATTCCTACCTTTGAATTAAGTTCTTTGACAAACACCGCCTCTGCCACCACCTTCTATGCTACCCGCCTTGTTGGCCAGAAGTATTACGAACTGAAAGACCACCTTGGTAACATACGCGCCGTAGTAACCGACCAGCTTACTGCCGCCGCCGATGTAGAAGTAACCTCTGCAAGCAACTATTACCCCTTTGGTATGCTGCAACCCGGCAACAGCGCCCAAAGCAAAGATTACCGCTTTGGCTTTAACGGCAAAGAAATGGACAACGACCTGGGCCATGGCACAGGGAATATATACGACTATGGCTTCAGGATTTATAACCCGAGGATTGGGAAGTTCTTGAGCGTGGATCCACTTGCAAAAGATTACCCTTGGTATACGCCGTATCAGTTTGCGGGGAATTCTCCTATTGTTGCAATTGATATTGATGGTTTGGAACCCATAATGGCTGCAGAAAAATATAGAGCCGCAGCCGTACTTCTTGATGGAGAACCGGAAGTTGGATGTAGTAATGGAACTTCAATGATGTTACTTTTTTGTTTCACTAAAAAGTCTCCAAATGTTAAACAATATCTTTGGATTTCTGAACAAGCTACATATTCTGGCTATTTTAAATATTTGATGTTTGATGGTTACTTTGTTCCAAGTAAGAATGGTGGGGATTGTATTGGTGAATGGATTGGGGATTGGAAAGAATATGATCCTGTTACACAAGAAATGCTTGATCATCAAAGGCAGGATGCTGCATATGCCTATGTAGATTGGCATACAAAATCATTTGTTAGTATTCTTAAAACCACTGCTGTCGTTGCATCTGGAGGAATATCCTTAAGTGTTGAATATGCCATAACTAAGATGGTTATAAGTGCTGGTGCACAAGCAATAATTCATCAGCAAATTGACATTACAGATGTACTTGCTGATGGTTTAACTGGTACAGGTCTTAATGCATTAGCAGGTGCTGTAATTGATGTAAATTATAACTTAAAAACAAAAAAATTAGATGTAAATTGTGTATTTAACGGGACAAAAGATTTCTCCGAATACGATAAAGACTTAATTAACAATGCTCTATGGAGTGCTTTTTCCGGTGGTTTAGGTAATATTACTGGAGATGCTGTAGAAGATTTCTCAAAAGGAGTTTCAAAGGGATTAGCTAAATTTACTGAAAATCTTAATGAAATCATGATAAATGGACCAACTACTATTGGGGAAGAAGGTATTTCAAAAAAGATGCAAAAAAAGAATAATGATAAATGATAATAAAAAAGGTTTTAATTATTACTTAAGTATAACTTTAGGAATAATTGGGGTATGTTTTAGTATATATATGGTAATTTATTCTACTTATGTTGATAAAAAAATAAAAAAAGAATGTTTAAAGTTCACCATAGGTTATATTGTAGAAGTACAATACATAAGATCAAAAGAATATGGTTATTATTATTACTATTTTAATAATCAAAGGTATTATGATGTAAGTCATAATAATAAAAAAGAATATTTCAAATTTAAAGTTGGTCAAAGATATTTGGTACAATTCTGTGCTCAAGATCCAGATAAAAATATTTTGTATATAGAAAAACAAATTCCGGAATCAATTAAAGAAGAGCCAAAAAATTGTTGGGATAAAATACCATTTTAAAGAGCAAGGTTAAAAAAACAATACTGGTTTATGTATCCCCCCCTCAACTGCCGCAAGTCTGTGACTTGTGGCCTTTCTCAGTTAATCAGGAGTTACTATGTTGTTAATTTGTAAGTTTACTAACTTGCTGTAAATTTAGAATGTTTATGAGTAGAAATTATAAATTCCGTGATCAGGAAAAACCATACTTTATATCATTTGCAACAGTTTACTGGATAGATGTTTTTATAAGACCACTTTATAAAGACATCCTTGTTGACAGCATGAATTTTTGCATTAAAGAAAAAGATTTGATTATTTATGCCTGGGTTATAATGAGCAGCCATGTGCATATGATTATTGGTACACGAGGCGAAAAAATGGAAAACATAATCAGAGATTTAAAGAAACATACATCTAGGACTTTAATTCAAGCCATAAGCGAAAATATCCAGGAAAGCCGAAGAGAGTGGATGCTTTGGATGTTTAAACGAGCAGGTGAAAAGAACTGTAATAATAAGAACAATCAATTCTGGCAACAACATAATAAACCTATTGAATTATCAGACAATAAAATAATTGAGCAGAAGCTTGATTATCTTCATAGAAATCCGGTTACTGAGGGATATGTTTTTGAGCCACATGAATATAAATATAGCAGTGCAACTGACTATTCCGGAGGAAAAGGAATGGTAAATGTTGTA